>CALZJE010000037.1 GCA_945787715.1 uncultured Ectothiorhodospiraceae bacterium
GGATGTTGTTGGCGATGAATCAGGATTTTCAGGTACCGTCGTGTCATTGGATGCTGGTTGGTCTGATATCGGTTCCTGGGAAAGTCTATGGTCAATTTCTGAAAAAGATGTTTCTGGGAATGTGCTGAAGGGTGATGTATATATCGAAGATACCAATGATTCAATGATATTTACAGATGGACGTGTAGT
This sequence comes from uncultured Ectothiorhodospiraceae bacterium, assembly GCA_945787715.1. Lineage (GTDB taxonomy): Bacteria > Pseudomonadota > Gammaproteobacteria > S012-40 > S012-40 > CALZJE01. The sequence goes on from CALZJE010000037.1 coordinate 190, forward strand.
TTCCGTCATCGGTTTGAGTGAAATTATTGTCATCGATACGCCTGATGCTGTGTTGGTTGCGGATAAAAAAGCATCACAAACTGTTAAAAATATTGTTGGGCAGTTGGCTAACGATAATCGAAGCGAAATTATTAGTCATCGTCGTGTTTTTCGCCCCTGGGGAAGTTATGAGAGTATCGACAATGGTGATCGTTTTCAGGTCAAGCGTATTGTCGTCAATTGCGAGGCCAGACTTTCTCTTCAAATGCATCATCATCGGGCGGAACATTGGATTGTTGTCAAAGGGACAGCTAAAGTGACACGAGGTGAAGATGTTTTTCTTTTGTCTGAAAATGAGTCAACTTATATTCCTCTCGGGGTGAAACATCGATTGGAAAATCCGGGAACAATACCTCTCGAAATAATAGAAGTTCAATCCGGTACTTATCTTGGGGAAGACGATATTGTTCGATACCAGGATGAATATGGGAGAAAGGAATAACAGTTGTAAAGAAAATGCAGTAAAATGCGTTTTTTCAAAGGGCGTTTCTTCTGAGGAAGAGAGGCCTTTTTTTTAGTGTGTGGTAAACTGATCACCTTGTGGATGCAATGAAAACCTGTTGAGAAATCGAGACATCTGGGTAGTGCATCTGTTTTTTTAAAATGAGTTTTAACTTTATGATTTTAATGGTTTATTTGTGTCCAATATTGAAAATATAAGAAATTTTTCCATCATCGCCCACATCGATCACGGTAAGTCTACACTTGCTGATAGACTAATTGAGATGTGTGGTGGCTTGAGTGCACGAGAGATGAATTCTCAAGTGTTAGATTCCATGGATCTTGAAAAAGAGCGTGGGATAACCATTAAAGCACAAAGTGTCACCCTGTTTTTTGATTCAAAAGATGGTAATCGCTACCAACTGAATTTTATCGATACGCCTGGTCATGTAGATTTTTCCTATGAAGTGTCCCGCTCCTTAGCGGCTTGTGAAGGTGCTTTGCTAGTAGTTGATGCCTCTCAGGGAGTCGAAGCACAAAGTGTGGCTAATTGTTATACAGCCATCGAGCAGGGGCTGGAAGTACTGCCAGTATTAAACAAAATTGACTTGCCTGCTGCTGATCCTGAGCGTGTGAAGCATGAGATAGAAGAAATTATCGGCATTGAGGCAGTAGATGCTTTCTCTATTAGCGCGAAAACGGGGGTGGGCGTTAACGATTTGCTTGAAGAGCTTATTGTAAAAATTCCCGCGCCAACCGGTGATCGTGATGGACAATTAAAAGCCCTAATTATCGACTCATGGTTTGATAACTATCTTGGCGTGGTTTCCTTAGTGCGTATTGTTCAAGGCACACTGAGACCTAAAAAGAAAATCAAAGTCATGTCTACCGGACGTGCGCATTTGGTGGAGTATGTCGGTGTATTTAGCCCCAAACGCCATGACACTGCAATGCTTGAAGCTGGCGAGGTAGGTTATGTTATCGCTGGCATTAAAGATGTAGATGGCGCCCCCGTAGGTGATACTTTAACCTACGTCGACAATCCAGCAGAAGAGGTATTACCAGGTTTCCAACCTGTTCAACCACAGGTGTTTGCTGGCTTGTTTCCTGTCAGTGGTGAAGATTATGAAGATCTTCGTGATGCATTGTCTAAGCTGAGATTGAATGATGCCGCACTCTTTTATGAACCAGAAAATTCACAAGCCCTGGGTCTTGGTTTTCGCTGTGGTTTTCTAGGTACGCTACATATGGAGATTATTCAAGAGCGCCTCGAACGAGAATATGATCTCGACTTAGTAACAACCGCACCTACCGTAGTTTATGAGATTCTTACAAAAACAGGCGAGACGGTTAGTATTGATAATCCTTCAGAGTTACCAGAACCGAACAAGATTGCTGAAACACGAGAACCAATTATTACTGCAAACATCCTACTACCCAAAGAGTATGTGGGAAACGTCATTAATCTCTGCGTGGAAAAGCGGGGTGTTCAGAAAAAAATGCAATATCTGGGCAGCCAGGTCTCTATGAGCTATGAGTTACCAATGAGCGAAGTTGTTCTCGATTTTTTTGATAGATTAAAATCTACCAGCCGTGGTTATGCATCATTAGAATATCATTTCTCTCATTTTCAGGCTGCAGACCTGGTAAAAATGGACATATTAATTAATGGCGAAGCTGTAGATGCACTTTCCGTTATCGTTCACAGTGATTTAGCTCAAAATCGAGGGCGAAGTCTTGTTGAGAAAATGCGTGAAATCATTCCTCGACAAATGTTTGATGTAGCTATTCAAGCAGCAATTGGCTCTCACATTATTGCCCGTTCCACAGTGAAAGCATTGAGAAAAAATGTAACGGCTAAATGCTACGGCGGTGATGCGAGCCGTAAACGAAAACTTTTGGAAAAACAAAAAGCAGGTAAGAAGCGCATGAAACAAGTGGGAAGTGTTGAGATTCCTCAAGAAGCTTTTCTTGCAGTGCTACAAGTTGATAAAAAATAGTCATATTTGTCCATTGGATGGCGACAGAGCATGAATAACTAGAAGGTATATGGCCAATGAATTTTGATTTTTCGACAATTATGGTAATTGCAGTCGCAATAACAGGCATTATTTGGGCTATCGATATAAAATTATGGAAGCCTAAACGTAAAGCAGAAGCTGATGCATTGGAAAAAAATTATGACGGTGCTGATAAAGCTGAGGTTATAGAGGCAGCCTATAAAGAGCCAATTCTTGTTGAATATGCCCGATCTTTTTTCCCAGTCATATTAATCGTATTAATACTACGATCGTTTTTGTTCGAACCATTTCGCATTCCATCCGGATCAATGATCCCTACTCTTAAAGTGGGCGACTTTATTTTGGTGAACAAATTCACCTATGGTATTCGCTTACCAGCAATCGATACTAAAATATTTAGTATTGGCGAACCTCAGCGTGGCGACGTTGCAGTTTTTAGATACCCTCAAGATCCTTCAGTAGATTATATCAAGCGTGTTGTCGGGGTGCCGGGTGATAGAATTACCTATACAGGGAAAAATATTTATGTGAACGGTGAAAGGTTCCCGCAAACAATGAATGGTCCTTATACAGAAACAAAAGATGGTTTACCGATATCTGGTGCAAATCGATTAACGGAAACCATTGAAAGTATGCAACATGAAATATTAATCGACTCCACTAAACGTAGTATGAATGGAGAATGGACTGTTCCTGACGGTAACTATTTTGTAATGGGGGATAATCGGGATAATAGTAACGATAGTCGTTTTTGGGGAACAGTACCTGAAGAAAACTTGGTTGGTAAAGCATTCATGATTTGGATGAACTGGAATTTCGATGATGGTGGTGTGGAGTGGGGCCGTATTGGGAATACAATACAGTAATCTTAAAAATAATCCTGTGGCTAAGTTAAAGTGATAAACAGTAAAACTATTATCAATAAGCAAAAAGGGATTGGACTAATCGGCTTGATGGTAGGTCTGTGTTTGATTATTATACTTACCCGTATGCTTGTTAATGTTGTGCCATTGTATACAGAGAATAATAGTGTTATTAATCATTTGCCTAATTCTATGCCGTTACAAATTGCCTATGAAGTGCGTACTAATTTTCTCACCAATATCGATTTTTTTATGAAATTTGATGATGAAGAGGAGGTTGTTCGTTGAATCCTCCTTTGGAAAAACTTTGTCGTAAAATCGACTATCAGTTTAAGTCGATTGGGTTTCTGGAACTGGCGTTAACTCATCGTAGTGCAAGTAGCCAGCATAATGAGCGCGTGGAGTTTTTGGGTGATGGTGTTCTTAATTTTGTTATTGCTGAAGCGTTATACCACAATTATCCTAATGCAACAGAAGGCGAATTGAGTCGGTATCGAGCAACGCTGGTGAATAAAGATACATTAGCGGAAATTGCAAAAGAACTTAATCTTGGCGATTATATTCGACTTGGATCTGGCGAATTAAAAAGCGGTGGCTTCCGCCGTGCTTCTATTTTAGCCGATGGTTTGGAAGCCCTCATTGCTGCTGTTTTACTTGATACCGGATTCGAATCAGCCAAAAACCTCATTCTCAATCTTTTTAAGAATAAAATTGCTGTTGTCAGTGAGCAAAAATTAAAAGACCCTAAAAGCCGATTGCAAGAATATTTACAATCTCGAAAACAAAATCTGCCTCTTTACACTGTTATGTCTATTGATGGCGACCCTCACAATCAAACGTTTAAAATAAAGTGTGATATTCCGGAATTAAATATAGTTGTGGAAGGTAAGGGAAGTAGTCGTCGGAAAGCAGAGCAGTTAGCTGCCGAATCGGCAATGCAACTTATTGAAAAAGCGAAATAGAATGAAAAGTGGTTATATCTCTATTGTTGGACGCCCAAATGTTGGTAAGTCAACATTGTTGAATCGTTTCTTGGGACAAAAAATAAGTATTACATCTCGCAAGCCTCAAACAACACGACATAATATTCTTGGCATAAAAACTACCAATGATGCACAAATGATATTTGTGGATACCCCTGGTATGCATAAAGATAATAAGCGTGCAATGAACCAGTATATGAATCGTGCGGCGAATCAAACGCTGTATGATGTGGATTTGATATTGTTTGTTGTTGAAGGAACTCGATGGACAGACGAAGATGATGCTGTTGTTCAAAAACTTTCTAACTCATCAGTACCTGTCATTATTGTTGTTAATAAATCCGACTGTGTAGCAGAGAAAACAGAGCTGTTTGAGCATTTAAGTTTTCTTTCTAAAAAGCTTCCAGTAAAAGAGATTATTCCAGTTTCTGCGAAAACAGGGAAGTACGTTGATACATTGGAAACTTTAGTTGAAGGATTTTTACCTGAAAGTGAAATGATCTATCCAGAAGATCAAATTACTGATCGAAGCTCACGCTTTTTAGCATCGGAAATAGTTCGTGAAAAATTGATGCGTAATCTAGGGCAAGAGCTACCCTATGCTCTGACAGTAGAGATAGAACAGTTTAAGGAAGAGGGTGGAATACTTGATATTGCAGCTACAATATGGGTTGAAAGAAAAGGTCAAAAATCCATTATAATTGGCAAAAAAGGTGAAGGGCTTAAACGTATAGGTCAGCAAGCGCGGATTGATATGGAAAAACTTTACGATCAAAAAGTTTTTCTTCAACTCTGGGTTAAAGTGAAAGAAGGTTGGTCGGATGATGCTAGAGCATTACGTAGCTTGGGATATACCGACGAGTAACTTTTGTTGTTAACCTGGATCACACATGAGCAATGCGTTTTCTCGTTAGGACTTTGGGTATAGATTCGTAAATCCATGAAGCATCCGGATTGAAAAAAGGGTTTCTCAATTGGACGTAGAACGCGTACATCAGCAGCCTTGTTTTGTGTTGCATCAACGGCCCTATAAAAACACCAGCTTGATTGTTGAAGTTATTAGTCGAGATCATGGACGAGTAAGTCTTGTTGCAAAAGCGGTTAAACAGCAAAAATCGCCATTGAAGAGTATTCTCCATAGCTTTCAGCCTTTGAATGTTTCCTGGGTACGTCGCTCTGAAATGGGAACATTGACTGCAGCAGAATTTTCTGAAGCCCCTTTACTATTGACTGAAGACAAACTGTATGCAGCGTTTTACCTTAACGAACTACTTATGCGATTGCTAGCGCAGTATGATCCAATGCAGGAAGTCTTCTTAAGCTATGAAACTGCGCTACATAAACTCAATGGGATAGAAGAGACTGAAGTTATCCTAAGAGTCTTTGAAAAAGAATTGCTACAAGCATTGGGATATGAAATTCGATTGTCCGAGGAAGCAGATACCCATCTACCTATAGCAAGTGAAAAACATTATCAGTTCACACCTGAGTATGGTTTCACAGCGGTGGAAAGAACAGAAGTGAGCCAACAATATCTATTTAAAGGGGAGCACTTGCTGGCCTTTAATGAAAATAGATTAACTGAAAAAGATATACTAAAAACCGCACATAGAGTTACGTATATTAATCTCAAAAAACTTTTGGGCGATAGACCACTCAAAAGTCGAGAGTTGCTTTTAGCCTTCAAAGCAATAGGATAGTTTTTGTTATGTTACCAGAGAGATTTCTATCCATTGCCCCAATGATGGAATATACCGATCGCCATGATCGCTATTTTCTTCGCTTGATGTCAAAGCATACCTGGTTATATACAGAAATGTTAACTACCAACACGCTTATTCATGGCGACGCAGAGCGGTTCCTTCAGTACAATAAATCAGAACATCCGTTAGCATTGCAACTTGGTGGCAGTGATCCAAAAGATTTGGCTATATGTAGCAAAATGGCAAATGATTTTGGATATGACGAGATAAACCTTAATATAGGTTGCCCAAGTGATCGTGTGAAGTCTGGTCGTTTTGGTGCTAGTTTAATGGCGGATCCCCTATTAGTGGCACGTTGTGTTGAAGCTATGCAGGCCAAATCATCTGTGCCTGTCACAGTAAAGTGTAGATTAGGGATTGATGATCAAGATGAATATGGAGATCTCAAAAGTTTTATCCAAACTGTCGCTAAAGGTGGATGTCAAATCTTCATTATTCATGCACGCAAAGCGTGGTTACAAGGGCTCAGTCCCAAAGAAAATCGTGATGTTCCACCACTTAATTATGAAGTGGTTTATCGTATCAAAAGAGAATTCCCTGAATTACAAATTATAATAAATGGTGGGCTAAAAACCTTAGAAAATGCGAAAAAGCAATTGGAATTCCTGGACGGTGCAATGATTGGACGTGAGGCATATCATAATCCTTACATTTTAGCGCATGCGGACCAGTTGATTTACGGTGATCAATATAAAATTCCAACGAGAAAAAAAATCTTAGAACAATATTTGCCTTATGTTGAGCAACAATTGACAAATGGAATAAACTTGACTCAGATATCACGTCACTTATTAGGGTTGTTTCAAGGTTTGCCTGGAGCCAAAGCATGGCGGCGGCATATCAGTGAGAATGCTTATAAAGATGGAGCTGGGATCGAAGTGATAGAACAAGCTCAAAGATTTGTGTGTGAAGAAATATAAACTTCGCTTGTATCGTATTATTGACTCGTGCTGAACTTCAGCGTGCACTGAATGGAAATAATAGCCGGACAAATGGCTGATCGAGTTGTGCTATAGTATCGAGTATCGCTGCCTGAGCCTGATGTTTAGGTAAATATTTCCGAGTGTGCAATTAATCCTCATAGCTCAACGCATGATTTTGGTTGTACAATTAAGGCTATAGATACTCAGGGAATTAGATGTGAATTCATATTGATAACATTGTCAATCTGTTGCGATAATAGTCAATATGTTGGCAAATAAATGTCTCACTTTTGATAAAGATGAGTTATTCTTAGTGGGCATATTGCTGGGCTTAGGCCAAGTTGCTCTCTGACTAAAGGGTGTCCGATAAAAAGAGTGTGGAATTGGAGCTTATTTAAAAGTCGGGGGTAACAGTCTCATGTTTCAGAATTTTCAGTACTTGGCGTTACTCCTGCAGATGTAAAGTACAGCCTTTTGAAAAATAGAAGCTGTCAGAAAGCCGTTGTATGGATGGTTTACAAACCGCACTCTGGTTGAATGGTATGTCATAGCCTGTTTACAGATATTTTATATTTATCCGATGGTATTGCTAAAATGGCGCGTAAAAGCGAATGATTATTTAGCAACTGGGATAAATAGTGACAAAATGCATGGAAAAACAACTGGTTCAGTGCTCTCAATTTATGAACGACAGTTTAGTGAGGCAAAGCTATTGTTTCTGGAGCTGCTAGAGACTCGCTAAGCAGCTTAACCCCCTGAATCCGCATGGAAAATGGGTAATTAATCTTGAAAAAAGCATAATTTTTTTTCTTTTATGGACGTTATAAGACAAGTAAGCGATGTGTGGGGCTCTGGTGTAAACCGGTGTGGCTTAAGGAAACAGGACGATTCTTGTGGATAGACGAACAGTTTTAAAAAGCATTCTTATTGGTACAACGGCGTTAAGTGCTAGCCCTTCTCTATTGGCTGCTAGTAAAGCAGATGAATCATCGCAAGTTAAAGACTACCTTTCTAAAATTAGGAATTTTAATCAGCATTTTGATGATGATGTAATTTTAACCGGAAGAAAGTTAAGGCTGTTAAAAACAGTTGTTGCTCGTCTCAAGCGTGTTCAAAGATTTGTCGGGTACGCCAATTTTTCCTTACTAAGTTTTGACAAAGCACTCTATTTTGCCCGTAATTATTCTAAAATTGGCAACTTTTCTAAAGAAGAAATTCAGTTTCTGGAAGAAATATTTTACACAAATTCAAATGATTATGGTTTTTACGGTGAAAAAGTAACTAAAAATATTACAGCTGGTGTTTCCAAGCGCGATACAATTAAGGTGCCATATACGGGTAATTACTTGTTTCGTGGAGATTCTCTCCATTTATATGAGAAGATTCGCCGTGATATCGGGAAATCGATTGTTTTAACATCCGGTGTACGTGGAATTATGAAGCAAATATACCTATTTTTAAGTAAAGCTGTGCGTTCAAATGGTAATCTCTCCATGGCTTCTCGCTCGCTGGCACCACCTGGTCACTCATTCCATGGTAATGGTGACTTTGATGTAGGAAAGACTGGATTTGGATCGCGAAATTTCACAGAAGATTTTGCAGGTACCACTGAATTTAAAAAGCTTGAAGAGTTAGGTTACATTCGTATTAGATACCATGAGAATAATCCTTTTGGTGTTCGTTTCGAACCTTGGCACGTCAAAGTCATAGCTTAAAAAGTTTAAATCCTCTAGCTGAATTATTTGTGAATTAGCGATAACCACTTAAAAGAATTGTTTCCGCACGTTTTGAATCTTCAGGTGTTGCATACAACACAATGACATCCCCTTCTTGTAAAACTGAAGTAGAATCCGGTTTTTGATGGCTAATGCCATCATGCCTGAGGGCAGTTACTTTTACATGACATATTTCTTCGAGTCTTAGCTCATTAATAGATTTGCCAATAGAATAGGCATTTTCGTGTAACGTAATACTATGCAAACCTTCGCGTAATGTATCAGCTTCTTCAATATTAGCACTTGATTGTCCGTGGTAAAATTCATGTAGCATCTGGTACCGGTTTTCTCTTACCTGCTGAATAGTACGTACTACTCTTTTCATGGGCACTTCAAGTAGCATAAGCAAGTGAGAGGAGAGCATTAAACTAGCTTCAAGTGTTTCTGGAATAACCTCAGTGGCACCCATCTCTTGCAATTCAGTCAAGTGAGAATCATCACGGGTTCGTACTAGAATCGGAATGTCGGGTCGGATCAACTTAGTATGTTGGATGATTTTTGAGGCCGCAGCGAAATCGTCATAACTAATAACAAGCGCTTGAGCCGATTCAATATGAACTGCCTGTAGCATCTCTTTACGAGTTGTATCACCGTAATATACAGGTTCACCTGCATCATGAGCATCTTTTACTGCAACAGAGTCAAGATCTAGAGCAACATATGTAAAGTTTTCCTCTTTCAAAAAGCGCGCAACATTTTGCCCGATTCGTCCATAACCGCAAATGATTACATGATTTTTCAATGATTCAGTTTCTTGCATAATCACATTTACATTTGAGTCCCGCAGATTCATATAAGAGTTCGCAAAATAGTATTTTGCGAAAAATCCATTGTAGCGAATAAGAAATGGGCTAATGATCATGCTGACTATAACTGAAGCAAGCGTAATTTGTGACAATTGCTCGTCTAACACTCCGACGGATAGGGCTATCGCTAATATTGCAAAACCAAATTCACCTCCCTGAGCGAGTGTTAATCCTGTTCTTGATGCAATGCCTTTTTCTATCCCCATAAAATGACAGATTGCCATTATGATAGAAAATTTAAGAACAATGATACTTGCAACGGCTAGAATGACCCAGGGGAATAATTCGGGTAATGCTTTAAGATCTAGCAGCATTCCGATAGTGATAAAAAACAGCCCCATTAACACATCGCGGAAAGGCCGAATATCAACTTCCACTTGATGTTTAAATTCTGTCTCTGCCAACATCATACCAGCGATAAACGCACCGAGTGCCAAAGAGAGTCCGGCCAGACCTGTCACCCATGCAGCAGCCACAGAAAAGAGTAGAATCGAGAGCGTAAAAAGCTCTGATGTATGTTGTTTTGCAATGCTATGAAATAGTGGTCGTAGCAAATAGTGACCAGAAGCCGTCATGACTGCGATAACCACCGCACCTTTCAGTACCGCATATAATAGACTCAACGCCACACCACTTTCCATTGCCTCAGCGCCCAGTGTTGGGATGATAATGAGAAAAGGGATGACCGCTAGATCTTGAAATATCAGTATGGAAATAGAAAGTTTTCCATGTCGAGAGTGAGATTCTAGCTGTTCTGTGAGTTGTTTTATCACCATTGCTGTGGAAGAAAGTGCGATTACACCACCGATGATAAATGCACCACTCAAATCCTGGCCAACAACTGTTAGCAACAGCATAACGACAAGTGTTGTTAAAATAACTTGTGCGCCGCCAATGCCAAAAACCTCTTTACGCATTGAAATTAATTGCGGAAGTGAAAACTCAAGACCAACTGTAAACATAAGGAACACTACGCCAAACTCAGCTAAGAATCGTGTGTTTTCTGTATCTGCAACCCAAGCCCAGCCATGAGGGCCAACAAGAATACCGACGAAAAGATATGCAAGTACAGGGGGCATGTTAAAACGTCGAAACAACGCAACGCAGACGACGGATACCGCGAGTAATAACACAACTTCTTGTAAGACTGAATGATGCATGAGATTCTTTATTGATTCTGGGATAAGGTTATAATAACAAAATGAGCAAAGATGCGTTACCGAAAACACTTAATGAAGCGGCAAACCTTTGTTTGCTAGAACCGAATCCAACCCATAAAGTTGAATTAATCCATATGATCAAAAATCAATGGGTTTTGAAAAAACTTACTCTCCAACCAGATTTTCCTCGAATTGAGAAGTGTATCGCAGGAGCACCTGAAAAGCCTGAATTAGTACCATTTAACAAATTACCAAAAAGAACGGTGAGTGGATCTAAAGGGCACGCTGCGATGATTCACGCATTTGCACATATTGAGTTTAATGCGATCAATATAGCACTTGATGCAATATCTCGATTTCCCGGTTTGCCGAGGGAATTTTATAATGATTGGCTAGGCATCGCGTATGAAGAGGCTATTCACTTTCAATTGCTTCGTGAATATCTTCAAACACTGGGTTATGATTATGGTAGCTTCTCTGCACACAGCGGATTGTGGGAAATGGTCGAATTAACCGCATTTGATGTGATGGTGAGAATGGCGTTGGTGCCACGTGTTCTTGAGGCAAGAGGGCTTGATGTTACGCCAGATATTATTCAGCGCTTTCGACATCATAATCACACTCGAGCCGCAGAAATTCTTGAAATTATTTACAGAGATGAAATCGGTCATGTAGAAGTGGGTAGCAAATGGTTTAAACATTTTTGTACTGAACGAGCATTAAATTCAGAAGTGGTTTTTATCCAACTTATCGAAGAATTCGCCACTGACAAAATTCGCAAACCATTTAACTCAATTGCCAGAGAACAAGCGGGATTCTCTGATAAAGAAATGGAATATCTAAATACATGTTCGAAATAGCTATTAGAAATATCACACTTTCGTTTTTGATTTTTAGTTTTGCAGGCTGCGCTTTACAAGCGACAAACGTGATTTCACCAACAAAATTAGACAAAACTGAGGTATCTGGAGCTTTATTGCTCTATTCGGAGTCAGATTTCAGTAACAATGAATCCAGTGTTCGTATGCTTGTTACAAAAGATATTTTGAGAATTGATGCTGGACCTGGACATGAAAACTTCACACTTTATGATCGAATTCAAAAAATATTATTTAAAGTATCGGTCAATAATCACTCTATCCAAGTGTTTAAATCGACAGATGTAGCATTATCGCCTGATTTTCCGTTGAACTGGAAAACTGAATCTCAAACCAGTCATGCAGTAATGCGTGATTCAGCCAATGGTTCTGCCGAGGCTACTCATCACCAGTTTATACTAAATCAGAAAGCGTGCTATGACATTGTGACTGTAAATGGTGTATTAGAGGATGTATTAAGTGCTGTTAAAGAATACTATTTAGCGTTAGCTAGCATTAAAAAACAAAGCTATGTTTTGTCTGACAATCAGCAATGTAAAGATGCGATGGAAATATTTTCCCCGGTGAACCATTTACAATTTGGTTTTCCTATCCGAGAATGGAGTTCATACGGATTTCAACGTTTTCTGGTTGATTACCGTCAGCACACCATATTTCCAGTGGAATTATTTAGATTACCTGAGGGCTTTTCTCAAACTATTCCGCAATAGCTGGTTCTAGGTATTCAATCATTAGTTGTAGGCTTGTTTGCCCGCGAAAATTATTGATATCTAATTTAAACACTGCGTTGATTCTATCACCAACATTAAAGGGTGAAACATTGTCTTCATGCGAAATAGTATTAAAGGCGATAGCATCAAATTCCTGATTCCCCGATTCGGGTCTGAGTTTTAATTTTAAATGTTTCTCGCCAACAATTCGTTGTTGGATTAATTTAAATTTCCCATCAAAAACAGGCTCGGGAAATTCCTGCCCCCAGGGTTCGGCTTGTTGAATTAGACTTGCCAATTCTAACGAAAATTCTTGTTCACTAATTTCACCGTCAGAATAGATGACTTGATCTAAATATTCTGGTTTCACAACTTCTTCGACTTCTCGATTGAAACATTCTTGAAATTTTTCGAGGTTAGACTTCGCTATGGATAAACCTGCCGCCATGGCGTGTCCTCCAAATTTATGAATGATCGAAGGATGTTTTGTTGCGATACTATCCAAGATGTCACGTATATGAAGATGAGGGATGGAGCGTGCGGAGCCTTTGATCTCATCGTCTTCATTATCTGCAAAAACGATGACCGGACGATGGAACTTATCCTTAATCCGAGAGGCAAGAATACCGATTACCCCTTGATGCCAGTGGGGATCGTATAAGCACATTCCCATCGGTATGGTAGTATCATCCAAGTGCAACTCTTTTAGTGAACTTAGTGCTTCTTGCTGCATTTGGCCTTCAATTTCACGACGGGTACGATTGAGATCATCCAATTGTGTTGCGTATTCTCTCGCTTGCTCAATACTCTCAGAAAGCAGACAATTTATACCTACACTCATGTCTTCCAATCTTCCTGCCGCATTCAAACGCGGACCCAAGCAAAATCCCATATCACTCGCAATTAGGTTTTTTGCTGTCCTGTTTGAAACTTTGATGAGGGCTTGTATTCCAGGGCATGCATGACCTGCACGAATACGTTTCAAACCCTGATTAACGAGAATGCGGTTGTTCAAATCCAAAGGAACTACGTCAGCTATGGTGCCGAGTGCCACTATGTCTAGAACTGAAGAAAAATTGGGTTCTTTGATATTATTGACCGCAAACCAATTTTTTTCTCGAAGAAGGCTACGTAAAGCGAGCATGACATAAAATATTACCCCAACACCTGCTAAATTTTTGCTGTCGAACTGATCATCAGGTTGATTTGGGTTAACGATAGCCTTAGCGTTCGGCAATTCCTGCCCGGCTAAGTGATGGTCGGTTACGACTACATCAATATCAAGAGCGTTAGCAGTATTGACACCCTCAATGCTTGAAATGCCGTTGTCGACAGTAATAATTAACTTAGGTGAGAAAATTTGCTCAGCTTCCTTCACTATCTCAGGGGTAAGTCCATAGCCATATTTAAAGCGATTAGGGACGAGAAATTCTATAGAATAAGCGCCAAACATTTTTAGACACTTCACAGCGACGGCGGTACTGGTAGCTCCATCAGCATCAAAATCCCCAATGATGACAATTTTATTTGATTGGACTAAATGTTCATAGATCACTTGCGCAGCATTTTCTATCTGACTTAGTTTATTGAAAGGCAACAGATTATTAATTGACTTATCTAATTGTTTTTCCTGAAAAATATTTCTATTATTGTATATTCGCCTTAAAACAGGGTGTAGGTTATCTGGAAGAATTGATTCATTTTGTGGAGATGCTCGACGAATAATAGCTTTTTTCATATGTGCGTAATCAATATTGCGATAAACTGTTATTTTAACGCGCCTAAGTGATTGATGCCATGATTGATGCCATGAGTGATGCCATGAGTGATGCAAAGAGTAGAGCTATCAGCCATCGACGAGTAACTAAGAATAGATAAAAATCTCTGATTTATCTGTTTCTCGCTTATTCAATAACTAAAATGACCAGGTTTTTTTATGTTAACAATCTTGAAAAGTATATCGCTTCTTTCTATTTTAGTGTTTTTAAACGGCTGTAATAGCAGTGACGTTGACTCATCTGGTGAAATTGTTTCTGACGGTAAAAGTTATACAATCGGAGGAAGTATTTCTGGTCAGGAGGGAGAAGGGTTAGTCTTGCAATTGAGCGCTGATAACGAAGTAAAACTTGATCGCGGAGGAAAATTTACCTTTCCAAATGAAGTGCTCAGTGGGGAGGCATTTAAAATTTCAGTCGTCAAACAACCTATTGATCCAGTACAAGAGTGTAGAGTAATTACTCCTACGTTGGGCGAGGGTATAATGCCAAATTCAAACATTGCAAATGTCGCGATCGTTTGTAATTTTAGTTGGACAAAGCCATCGAGCTTTGATGAAAGCATAAGTCTTGATGTTGGAACGCTTTTAAATTATGAAGTAGCAATGAATAAAGACGGAGATGTCATTATCGTCTGGTTACAATCGAATGGAGTTCACAATCAGGTTTATAAAAGTGAATATCGTAATGGAAAATGGATTCATCCCTCTGGGATAGATGACAGTATAAGTATTAATGATAGCGATGCTTATTATCCCAAAGTTGCACTAAATGATAATGGCCTTGCATTAATAACCTGGTATCAAATCGATGATTTAAATCAACAGTATCTTTTAAAAAGTGAATATCTTGATGAGTCATGGTCTCATCCGAAAAGTCTAAGCGAAAGCATTAGCTTCCCTGAAGAATCTGATGAAGTAGAGTTATTTAATCCTGAAGTAGTATTAAATATACATGGAGATGGGATTATTGTATGGGCGCAAAATAATGGAAATCATATGCAAGTTTATAAAAGTGAATTGCGCGCAAGAAATTGGACACATCCCGGTAGTATCGCAGATCATATAAGTGTTCCTGGTAGCAACACAAGCTCACATAAAGTTGCTTTGAGCAACAATAGTCATGCTGTGATCGTTTGGCAGCAAGCTGGCGATCTTGTAGCGGACAAAGGAACCGAACAAATATTTGTTAGTGAATATCGTGGCACTAGTTGGAGCAATCCAAAAGACTTAAAAAACAATGTTAGTTTCGGTCCCACCAAAGCGAAACTCCCTGTTGTTTCAATAAATAACAGAGGGCATACAGTCATTGCATGGGTTCAATCTGATGGAGATAACGATCATATTTATAAACGTCAATATTGGAGGACTGAAAACGAAAAAATTTGGAAATGGTATGAACAGGAGGCGATAGACGAATCGGAACGGATATCGATTCCTGGATCTCACGCAAGCAGCCCGGTGGTAAGAGTGAATGATAACGATGAAGCTGTATTGGTTTGGCAATCTGTCAAAGGTGCCGCTGAATATAATCTTTTTCTTATTAAATTTAGTGGAGGAGGGTGGACTGGTGTTAGTACTCCGAGAAGTAGTTTTACATTTAATTTAACAAGTACCGAAGCTTCTAATTCCGCAAGAGCACCCAGTGTGGCCTTTTCCAATAATGGAACTATTGTTGTTACATGGTTACAAACAGGGAACGGTTACACTAGTTTACTCAAAGCTGTCTTTTCCTCAGCAGGTGATAGAGTGATTCCGGATACAATTGAGGATAGTATTTCTTTTGGTGGTTGGCTAACAAGGGATGCTGATAAAGTAAAAATTGCTGTAAGCCAGATTATTAATTGTAAAGATGCAGAAGAAATAATCGAAGTTGACGATGTGATGAGCGTAACTAATCATATCGTCAAATGTAATGGTATTGAAGAAAATATTAAAGTTGATAGCATAGGGAAAATAGTTGAATTTGATAAAGAGAATAAAATCACAAACTTTGTTGTTAAATGTGATAACGCCGTAAAGAAAACCTTGGTTAATGAATTAAACAATCCAACTAGCTATATAACCAATTGCAAAGACACAGTGCAAAAATTCTTAAGCGATGAAGAATTTAATAACATTGCAAAGAGCGAAAAAGATGTATTGACTCCGATGAGTGCTTTAGCAGAAGGTAAGGTTGAGCTTGCCAACAATGGAGATGGAATCATTATATGGTCTCAGCAAACTAGCTCTGATTTCGGTAAAAAGCTTTTTGCCAGTGAGATAAGAACGCAATCACGCACCTCGAAATATTCAATTGGGGGGATGGTTGTTGGAATGGTTGGTTCAGGTTTGATTTTGCAAAACAACGACGCGGATGATCTGTCAATATTGGAAAATGGCAATTTTCGATTTTTTAATCGGTTGAAACAAGGCGAAACTTACTCTATCAGTGTAAAGCAGCATCCCACAAATCCCAGGCAAATATGCAATGTCAAAAACTCTTTCAATACGGTAGCTCGAGGGAATGTTTCGACAGTATATGTTAGTTGCGAAAATGATATTAGTAATGCGACGGTGGTCGAAATTGCTACTATTGATGGTGGAAACTTTGTCGGTGCGACTATCGATGAAGAGGATAATATCTACATTTCTGACAGGAATAATTCTAAAATAGTTAAGTATGAAGCTAATGGAACATTAACTACACTAGTTGATAATATAACATTTGTACAAAACTCTGCAGAGTTAATGGTTTCAGGAGATAATCTCTATTTTGTGAACAACGCAACTCCTTCAGGAAGCGTTTTTCAAATTGATCTTTCTTCGTCAATATACCCGATAGATTTTTCAACGCTTACCCCACTGGCCTGGTCTGAAAATTTATTTGATATTTCAGACATTGCCACTGATGATTTAGGAAACTTATATGTCTCAATGTTTAAAATACAAGAGCAAGATGCGAAAATTTTAAAAATAACAGCAGAAGGTGTCATAGATAATCCAAAATTTAGCGTAGTAAATGGTAATTGGTTAACTTTAACTAATGATCAAGAAAATATTTACATTTCAGAACGTGATAATATATCTCAAATAAATTTGCGTGGTGATAAGTCTACCATTATGGCGGGCTTGAGTGAGCCTTTAGGCATATTTTATAGAAACGAGTCTGTATACTTTATCGATAATGAAAAAGTTTATAAAGTCACCCCGCACTTAGGTGTTGTTGAACAGTTATTTGATAGAATTAAATTGCCGGAGATAGGGAATGTACGATTGTTGGTTAATTCCAATAATCAAGTACTTTTACTGTCTAATAATAAAATATGGAAAATTCAAAACAACTAAAAAGAAATTATAATATCTTTGTTTAGCTTGTAAAGTGTAAAGTCGCATTGCTAGTACGGCTTTAATTATCTAAGAAGTTTTCAATGAAATCCATGCATTGTCTGTTCTATTGATCGATATGTTATCGGCATAGCTAAGCTACATCAAACTGAAGTTTTTTATGTTTATTCAATATTCTTTCTGCAGCAGAACGGACAAAACTGTTGCTGTCATATCTTTTTTCCTGAATAACAGATAAATCTTTTATAACCTCATCCATATTTTCAATACTTGAAATAATAAATTCTCTAACGTGTTCGTCTGAATCCCTCAATGATTTGTAGAGTTGAGAAGCGAACGGAGTCACCTCTGACCGGAACTCAACAAGCGAAGCAGCAGCATAACGTCGTACACTTGTTTTTTTATCATTTAATGCTTTTGCCAAAGTTGGTATTGCAAGTATTGGATTTTCTGCGATTCGACCAATGCTGGCACATGCTTGTTCTCTTAGTTCGGTGTTTGGATGAGATGTCGCAATAACAAGGTGTGATACCGCTTTGACTGCTTTAGGCCCCAGAATACCTAATGAACGTGCAGCGTTAATTGCAATAGATAAATTCTTTGACCTAAGTTGTGCAATTAGGTTTGGGATTATCGATTCATCGACTGTTTTTGAATTATTCATATTTGTTTGTTTAATTGTTTATAAATCGAAAATTAACCGGTTAAACCATTTTTTGAACAAAACTTTACTAGTACTAAAGAATGGTGGATGAAAAACATACCGCACGTGATATTGATCACATGTAAAATAAAATAGTAGATACCATAAAGGGATTGTAGAAAGCGTATACAAAAACATAGTAGATTACTAGGATTAAATCAAATAAAAAATATTACCTAGGTATTATTAAAATTGATCTACCATGTTTTATCTGCAAGCTAGGGTAGTTCGAAGGAGGGCATTAGTGACCAAAAATCAAAAAAACAATTCCCGCAATGGTAGTTAATACACCGATCCCAAATATAAGCCAATCATCTTTTTGTTGACCTGGTTCCAGCGTCGATTGATTTATATCATCTGGATTGTAAAAGACGTTTATTGTTTTACCTTCGGGGTATTTTTCGAAATAATGTTTAGAGAACTCAGGCATTGCGGAAGTGCCCGGTGGAAACTCAAGTGTATTTATAGACGTTGTGCCTTCAATTTGATAACTGTACTTAATGATGGGAAGTAAATCGCCAGTTAGATTATCGGGTTTTGAATCTACGATTACACCTTCAACACTCAACCATT
Source organism: uncultured Ectothiorhodospiraceae bacterium (assembly GCA_945787715.1). Lineage (GTDB taxonomy): Bacteria > Pseudomonadota > Gammaproteobacteria > S012-40 > S012-40 > CALZJE01. Next base: position 18,929 of record CALZJE010000037.1, read on the forward strand.
GCTTAGATTTATTTTTACGTTTAATAATGCGCCACTCTCGTATGCTAATGAATAAACCCGCGATGGTGAACAGCGTAAGAATGATGACGTAAAGATTCACAGTGAGTCTCCAATTAACATTAAGTAGGAATTATACCGTATTGTGCAGATGATATTTAAAAGAAGTGCTAATTAGTACGTTCAAAAGGATCAAATACCAAGAAATATTTTTATGCTAGACTTGTGAGTTATTGCAAGATCAAAAAAATAATTGGTTTTACGGACGCTGTTTTTGGGTGACAGGGAATCATTTTGGAGGTGTAATTGATGAGAATATTAACAGGTGGTTCGGTAATTTGTTTGTTGGTTGTTTTTATTGCTGGTTGTGCGCATTCTGTTGCAAAACTTAAGGTAGATGATGAATTACGTCATCGAGTTCTAAAAGATTGCTTGTCAAAAGGCCTTAAAGCCAAAGATGATCTGAGCTGTAAAAATGCAACTCAAGCGCAAGCAGAGGTTGCAGGAGATTCTATCAAAGGAATGTTTAAGTAAGCAGCTTTAGGCTCACAAGCAAAACAAGTCGCCATACTTGCGAGTGTATTTCTCAAGAAATTAAAGTTTAGTGAGCTTCTTCAGTTGTTGTATCTTCCTGAGTTTTTGCCGAGGGTGCAGGGATTGGCATGACTGCTAACATTTGCCCATCAACACCCACGACCCTTACATATGTTCCCTTTTTCATGTCTGGGCCTTTTAATGACCAGAAAACACCATCTAGCTCGATCTCTCCAAAACTATTCTGAATTGGACTTGCCAGATAAAAATCCTGACCAATCATTGTTTTTGATTCCGGTGTATCGTCGTCATTTTTTCTAATTGCAGCAACAACTCTAGTGATTATAAAGCTGAGCACCATTGTGATACCTGCATATATTCCAAGTTGTTGCTGCCACGTCAGCTCAGGATACGCTGTAATTAGGCCTCCTAGTATGCCAGCAGTTATCGCCATTGCTGCGAATAAGCCAGAGGGCCGCATGCCTTCAAAAACAACCAGAACCAGAGCAATTGCATACCAAAACCAAGGGCCTATTATCATTTCCATCATTTACACCTAGATTAAAAATTATTATTTCATAACATATTATGTCTTAACAAAACTATCAAGTTATCGATTTGCTTTCAATGAAAATAGAGCCAAAATTAATGATAGCTGCGCATTTGTCCTACAAGTTTACCTTGAATTTGAACACGGTTAGCATCATATTCCATCGGTTGCATATCAGAATTAGCAGGATGAAGAATTATCTTACTGTTTTTGTATTGAATGCTTTTAAGAGTAGCTTCGTAATTATCAATTAAAGCTACGATAATATCACCGTTTTTCACAACAACTGTTTGTTCAATTACCACCCAATCTCCGTCGTATATTCCTTCATTGATCATAGAATCGCCGACAATTTTTAAAACAAAACAGTTTTGCTTGCTACGCAGATGATCAGGGACCTGGATAGGTTCAGGATTTTCTAAAGCTTCGATGGGGCTGCCTGCTGCAATTTTACCTAACAGTGGTAAAGTGTCTGGGTGAGCGGATTTCACCAGTTGAATGCCACGTTGTTTCCCTTTTAAGGGCAGAACTAGCCCTTCATTAATCAAAGCTTGAATATGTTTATGTAAAGAGCCACGTGAAGCCAAGCCCAATTGCTGACAAAGCTCATCAAGGCTCGGTGCAACATCATTATTTTGGAAGTGATCCTGCAATGCCAGATATATTTCTCGTTGTCGTTTTGTCAGCGTATTCATCAGATGTTTGTGCTTTCAATTCAATATGGATTCAACTATAGTAACAAAGAGAACGTATAGAGAACGAAGAGTATGCATCAAAAGCCACAAATTAGCCAGCACAAAGAAAGTGGAGTTGACAGGGTTGACTCATTGATTAAACAGATAAAAACAAAATACAAAAAACGAATTACTGGCGAATTTATTACTCAGGCGAAATCTGCGCGTTATGAGTGTTTCCCGAATGAATTGGATGAGCGAATTCGACATGCACTGCTCTGCAAAAATATAAACCAACTCTATTCTCATCAACGTAAAGCGTGGGATTCAATCAGAGCGGAAAAAAATACCGTTATGGTAACACCAACCGCATCAGGGAAAACTCTCTGCTATAACTTGCCAGTGCTTCAGGATGTTATTCAAAATCAATCAAAAGCGCTTTATCTGTTTCCAACAAAAGCATTATCGCAAGATCAGCAAGCAGAAATATTGGAGTTAAATAAAGCAGGGGATTTAGGGGTTCGTGTCTCCACGTTTGATGGTGACACTCCGGGCGATGCGCGAAAAGCGGTTCGAATGCATGGTGATATTGTTATCAGTAACCCAGATATGTTACATCAGGGAATATTACCTCACCACACCAAATGGGCGCAATTTTTCGAAAGTTTAAAATATATTGTAATTGATGAAATGCACATCTATCGCGGTGTGTTTGGTTCGCATGTTTCCAATGTGCTACGGCGTCTGTATCGTATTTGTGAATTTTACGGTGTCCGACCGATCTATGTTTTTTGCTCAGCCACTATTGCTAATCCTGAACAACTTGCAGCTCAGCTTTGTGGTCAAGCTGTAAATCCCATTACAGAGAGCGGTGCGCCGCAAGGCAAAAAACATCTGCTGTTCTGGAATCCTCCAATGGTTAATCCTGAACTGGGGATTCGCGCATCAGCGCGTTCGCAGAGCACACGTATTGCAAGAATGGCAATAAAAAGCGGTTTAAAAAATATTGTATTTGCGCAATCGCGCATCATGGTTGAAGTGATTACTAAATATCTCAAAGATGTTTTTGATAAAGATCCACGCAAGGCGCCACGCGTTCATTCTTATCGCGGTGGTTATTTGCCTAATCAACGTCGCTCGACTGAAAAGAAAATGCGTGAAGGGCAGACGGATTGCGTGGTAGCAACATCGGCGTTAGAGCTAGGGGTTGATATTGGAGCCCTTGATGTGTGTGTTCTTAATGGATATCCCGGAACAATCGCAGGAACATGGCAGCGTTTGGGTAGAGCAGGGCGGCGTAATCAAACGGCGTTAGGGATCATAATCGCAAACAGTTCTGCGTTGGATCAATATATTATTCAACATCCTGAATATTTTATGGGTAATTCGCCGGAACATGCGCGTATCGACCCAGACCAGCTTTTGATATTGATGGATCATATTCGCTGTGCTTCTTTTGAATTACCCTTTAAAGATGGCGAGTCTTTTGGTGAGAATGAGGTTGATGAATTTCTTCATTATCTTCAGGATGAAGGTGTACTGCATCACGAAGCTCGACATTGGCATTGGATTGCCGATGCATATCCTGCTAACTCCGTAAGTTTACGTTCTGTTGCGGAAGGGAATTTTGTTGTAATAGACACCACGGGCGGCAAGCAGGAAGTGATTGCCGAAGTTGATTACCACGGTGCAGCTGAAACCATTTACGAAGGTGCAATCTATTTGATACAAGCTGAACCCTGGCAAGTGGAAAAGCTCGATTGGGTAGGGCGAAAGGCATTTGTTACTCAAACGGATGCTGATTATTATACCGATGCTATTGACTACACCAAGTTGAAAATACTTGCCGATTTTCAGTCGGACCAAAATGAATCGAACCAGGTCGCGCAAGGAGAAGTACATTTGGTCAAGCGCATTGCCGGTTATAAAAAAATTCGCTACTACACGCATGAAAATGTCGGCTTCGGAAAAGTAAACCTTCCGGATCAAGAGATGCATACGACAGCCGCATGGTGGCAAGTACGCAGTAAAATCCTCGAACAAACTTTTGCGAGCCGTTGGCAGGCGCTGGATGGTTTTCTTGGAGCTGCCTATGCTATGCATCATGTGGCAGCGCTCATGTGTATGTCTGAAGCGCGAGATATTGGCAGGGCGGTAGGAAATGGCGATGCGGAATGGTTTGCAACGGTTGGCTCTAATGGCCGAGGTGGCATCAAAGCATTTAATGGTGATAATGTGGATGTAGAAGCGGCACGCTTTAATCCCACGCTATTTTTATACGATAATTTTCCCGGTGGTTTGGGCATCTCATCAGGTTTGTATGAGCAACGTCAAAATATTGTAAACAAAGCGCTTGAATTAGTTGGTCAGTGTTCGTGCGATTGCGGTTGTCCTGCCTGTGTTGGGCCGATTTTACAATCACAGGAAGAGAAAGAATATTCCCCTAAATCGGTAGCACTTCAGGTCTTGACACTATTTAACGCCCAGGAAAATCAACATGAGTCGATTGAACCAACGCTTGACGCTATTGCGTAAACAAGCCGGGCAGGAAGTTTTAAAAGCAAGACAGCTATCCAATGAACAAAGTTTGGCTGATAAGTTACGCCACACACGAGTTTCTCTGGTTAACCAGCCGAACAAAAAATTATCTGATGATGCACTTGCCAAGCAGGTAAAAGGAGAAGTGCTAAGCGAAGGTTTGATTTATATTAAATCAAACTACAGGCTGGATAAACTATACGATAATTACGATGCTAGCCGTTTAAGTGAGTTTCTAAAACTCTGGCCAGAATCTGTTTGTGAAGAAACAAATTCACTCTTGTTTGTAGATACTGAGACCACAGGGTTATCCAGTGGTGTGGGTACTATTGTTTTTATGCTAGGTGTTGCTGAAATAGAAAACCAGATGGTTATTAATCATCAGCTTTTATTGAATGGCTTTCATGGTGAAATCGCCATGTTGGAATGGTTAAACCAAAAACTAAACCAGAAAAAAACACTCGTCAGTTATAATGGCAAAAGTTTTGATTTACCTTTGTTGGTGTCTCGATATCGCTTGAAACGCATGGCCAGCCCATTGTTAACGCTGGAGCATATCGACCTGGTTCACTGGATTCGCCGCATGTATCAAAAATATTGGCCAGATTGTCGCCTGCAATCGGCGGAACAATTTTGTCTCAACTTTCACCGCATCAATGATATGCCGGGAGCAGAGGCGCCTGCGATTTTTTCTGAATTGATTCGAGAAGGTAAAACGGATCGCCTAAATCCACTCTGTCAGCATCATCAGTATGATGTGATTTCATTAATCGCATTGCTTGATCACGTGGCAAAATGCGTCAATACACCTACAGAAGAGATCTTTAATGTTTACACGACTGCAAACTATTTAGTAAAAAGCAAACGGCAAATACTTGCACGTGAGTTACTTGAGCGAAACCGAGATCAAGCGTGCGAAAGAGGTCGATTTTTGCTTGCGACGATTTATCGCCGTGAAAAACGCTGGGCAGAAGCGCTGGAACTACTTCACCCATTGAGTAACGAAAATTATTCACCTGCTATAGTGGCGTTAGCAAAATATTTTGAGCATAAACAGAAACAACCAGGCAAAGCCCTATTGTATGCTGAGTGGTCTTATCAATTGGAACCACATAATCGTCATATTAAACGCATTTTTCGTTTAAAAGATAAAATATCAAATTCCAGATAATTGCGATTTGTTATATAATCCCGCTCAATTTTTAGCAATATTCTGTATTAATCCTTGTTGGTAATCGTCATGTTAAAGTCATCTATATCCCTAAGTTCAGAATCTAATATTAATAATCCGGCCTGTTTCAAAATTAGACGCCGAGGATTTTTGTACGGTTACATAGACATTGGTGAAAAACCAGCAGTTATTGAGCCTTCGGAAGCTGCATTGTTGTGGAAAGGAAATAATCCCGCTTATCTTCCACAGTTTGTTCTTAGCAACCTTGAAAAATATTCTGATGAGATTGAAAAAAGTAAACTTATGTTCGAGACCATTACCAGAGGTGGTGAAATTGAAGATATTCTCGATCTACCAGAATATAGGGAAAGATTGGGCGAGCGGTTTGAGATGCTTGCTACCCGCTGTGATGATGCAGATCCGCAGGAGATTATTTCAGTTGATTTCGATGTGATGGAAAATGGTGAAATGGTTATGGAAGATGTCTGGATGCGTGTCTCCCATCTCTCGTTTGAAAATGACGATGATTCACTTCGCTTCCGTTTTTCTTTCGGGATGGAAGGTTATGATGATGTTTCCGAGGACTTTAAGCGTCAACTAGCTGCTGCTGAACTCTGCGAAAACTTGTTTCCAGAGTCTGCCATCATTAGCAAAGATGAAAAACTCCATCAATGTCTGTCAGAAATGGTAGGCGGTGATATTGTTATGGTCGAGCGTATCATCTATTTCAATGCCCCCAATGGCGGCGCTCAGTTTCACCACGATGCAGAGAAAGGTCATTTGGGTGTGGTATATGCCCAAATAACAGGTGAAACGTTCTGGTTTGCGATGTCGAAAGAAGATTTGATGGATGAAATTTTATTGTTTTTTAAAAAAGAATCCAATCTAAATGCCTTAGAGGAAGCTATCAATAATGAATTGGAATTTAACAAATTTGTTAGCGAAGCGAATAAGCGAGATTGTTTGTCAGACATTCTCGGTGACCCAGCACATAACACGATAAGTATATTGTTAAATAATGTGCAAAGTTTTTTTGAACAATTAGTTGAAAACGAATTTGGATATTACTTAAAGGCTGGTGATATTATGTTATTACCACAAGAAAGTATGAAGGCCTGTGCTTGGCATTCGGTGTTTACTATTGGGGATACAGCAGGGCAAGCACTGTCTTATGCAATAAAACGTGTTTAATCGGTATTAATCTGGATAATTCATGAAATATTCGGATCAATAAAAGAATCATGATGCCCTTCTAAACGCTTGAAGAACTCAAAACATTTTTTCATCCATTGTCTATGCACTTCATTGGTGTTGATAAACTCGATGCCGCAAATATTTGGGTGATCACTATCGTTGGCCCAGCGGACAACACCTGCAATAGAGAGAGGGATCTGTTTGCTATATTCGTCAGAGTCATTATAGGGTAAAAATATTTGCAGCTTGACCTCTTCCTTTTCTTTGATATCTTGATCATGTCTGAGCTGAATTCCAGTCTCACTTAAATCACTACTGACACAGTCTTTAACGCTCTCACCGATGAGTAAAGTTACTCTCATCGGATAGGTAATGCGCGTTGCTTTACGCTTCTCAAGGATACTCTGATCCGGCTCATCCATTATCTTTTTCGGAAATTTGTAGGAAGAAATCAACGCCGTAAAATTATCTTTGACGTTGATAATATCATTGACAATGCTAGCAGTAGTTTGAACTTTATTGGAGTTTTGTTCAAACGAGCTGGTAAAGGAAGATAAATGGTTTCGTAAAGAATCGAATTGTTGGAGCTGTTCCTGGCTAACATCGTGTATTCTTGTGTTTGACTCTACTGTTTCTGCAATATTGCTGACAACATTTACAATTTCCTTTTCAATATTTTGCGCGTTTCGTTGGCTGGAATAGACTTTTTCTACCACATTTTCCATAGTGCCAGAAACACGGCCAGCACGTTCGATTAATTGAGTGATCAAACTATTTATTTCAGCAGTAGAGTTCGTTGTCCTTGTGGCCAGATTACGTACTTCATCAGCGACAACCGCAAAACCACGTCCTTGTTCGCCAGCGCGAGCGGCTTCAATTGCTGCATTTAAAGCAAGTAAATTTGTTTGCTCGGCGATATTTTTTATGGTTTCAATGATGTCGTGAATCTCATTAGTTGCCTCATTGAGTTCAATCATTTGCTTTGACGCTGTATTAACTTCGTTTACCGTATCGTCCATGCGCAGAATATTATCTCTCACTGTTGAGAGACTATTTTGTGCACTCTCTTCGGTAGAGTGAGTATTTATTCGCGTCTGATCAGTAAGATCGCTAATGCTATTAGCGATCGTGAGTAGGCCATCAGTGTATTCATACACTTCACGTGAGTGATTTTTTTTCTGGATATTTGTTTGGTTAATTTCGTTCGAAAGAGAACTCACTTGTACTGCAGATTGTTCGAGTTTAATGGTGTTCTTGTGGACATTTTGAAGAATATCGATGAAAAGGGAAAACAGTTGATGAATTTTTCCATCTAGTTCTCTATTTTCTTTGTCCGCAGTGAAATTATTAAAATTTCCCTGGAGCACTTGATTCAAGTGGTCATCTGTTTTAGAGGAAAATTTCTTCTGACTGTTTCCTGCTAAAAAAATGATAACCGAACCAAAAAGCCAACCTACACCAAATATCAAAAAAGATTGAACCCAGGCTTCTTGTAATGAAAAGTTATCTGTGGCGGCATCCATTTGTTGGAATGTCCACCACTTTTCATAAAAAAGAGCAAAACCAATACAGCTTACAAAGGCCAATAGTTTGGCCTTGCTAATTTGCAGCATAACAATACTCGCGAGTTATAGTGATATGGATGCTCCCGGAGGGGTGGATTTTAGATTTTGAAATTATTCTAGCAAAAGGCGTGCACGAAATTGGTCTGGAGGTAATTAGCGGTGATAGAAGGCTTGTGTAGGATTAATGCTGACTAGGATCCCCGCCCCCAAGAGAAGGGCGGTTAAATAAAAGCCGATTTATGATTACCAGCTTAAATCATCTGGGATGACATAATCAGCGTACTCTTCATCAATTTTTTCATGTTCGCCTGTTTTTTCATTGGCGACTGAGTTGGCAATAGGTAGTGCTGGATGTAATTTATGCAACTCACTGACTATCGAAGAAGGAATTAAATATGAGCGATCATTCCAATTGGTAATGACAAGCTCACCATCGGTGACACGTTTTTGCTGCTCTGCATTGAGATAAAAACGCTTAACCTGATTATTAATGATGTAGTTGTATGGAATTTCACCATCTTTATCATTTAATTTGTTCGCACGTAAAAGTTTTTTAATTTCTATGCGGATTGTTTTATCCAGAACAGTTTCTGTCTCGGCAGGTATTTGAACTGCTGCTTTTTTCGGCTTCGCTTGTTTGTTTTTTAGACTTTTATGCCGATTATTTTTTGCAGACTTTGTTTTACTCTTATTTTTTTTATCCAATGCTGCTTTTTCAAGCCGCTCTTTATTGACTAGGCCACTATTTAGTAGCTGTTCTTGTAATGAGCCTCTCATTTATTCTTCTCTTGTTGTGGGTGTTTAAAACAATGATATGGGGTAATTCTACATAAGTTTAAATATCGGATAAATAACAAATTAGATAAACCTATTATGACTCGATTTAGAGATAAATTTAGCCGAAATAAAGACAAACTGTGTTAATCTAACTGGTTTAATTTTAGTAATCTCAATATTTAATAATTTAATAAAGGGCTAGGCATGAGATGGTGGGGTAAACTTCTGGGCGGAACGTTTGGTTATATGTTAGGCGGCCCTTTGGGAGCAATTCTAGGTGTTGTACTTGGCCACACATTTGACAGAGGATTCTCTGCGACACTGAGTTTTAACCCAGCTGCAAATACTGAGCGCGTGCAAACCGCATTCTTTACCACGACTTTTCTGGTCATGGGACATTTAGCCAAAGCCGATGGTCGTGTTTCAGAGAGCGAGATTAAAGCAGCACAGTTCATCATGGATCAGATGCAGCTGAGTCCTGAACAAAAAAAAGTCGCTATTGAACTCTTTAATGAAGGAAAGGCACCAGAATTTGAGCTAGATCCGGTTATCGATCAGTTTAAACGGGAGTGCGGACGCCGCAGAAACTTAGAGCAAATGTTTCTGGAAATCCTGATCGCTACAGCAATGGCTGATGGTGAGCTTGCGGATCTCGAAAAAGAAATGTTGCTGAAAATCTGCAAAAAACTCGGTTTTTCACATATTGCATTTGAGCGACTGGTTGCAATGATTCAGGCGCATCAACACTCCTCTCAAGGCGCAGGCCAACAACCTCGATTCAAATCCATTGATGATGCTTATGCGATGTTAGGTATTGAATCATCTGCAACTGATAGCGAAGTAAAAAAATCTTATCGAAAACTGATGAGCCAACACCATCCTGATAAACTAGTGGCAAGAGGTTTGCCTGAAGAAATGATAAAACTGGCGACAGAAAAAACACAGGATATAAAAGCCGCCTACGAAGAGATTAAAAAAACGCGAGATATGCGATAAAACACAGGATTGGTTTGAAATCTCTGTGTAAAAGTCTCATATAAACTAAATAATTTTCTCACTTGATTCCGTCAAATACAGCATGGAATACTTTAGAAGCAATCATCAGGAGATAAAGATTGAATATAGCATCACACCCGAGTTTCATTAAACGTGATGAAAAAGCCATACCTTCATTAAATTTGACCATTGAAGCCTATGAACATGAAGGGACAGGTGCACAACATTTTCATCTGCATGCAGATAACAATGAAAATGTTTTTCTTGTTGGCTTAAAGACGATACCTACAGACTCCAAAGGTGTTGCACACATTCTTGAACATACAGCACTGTGCGGCAGTAAAAAATACCCGGTGCGCGATCCGTTTTTTATGATGATTCGCCGTTCATTAAATACGTTTATGAACGCTTTTACTAGCAGTGATTGGACTGCTTATCCCTTTGCCAGTCAGAACAAAAAAGATTTTTCTAACTTGTTGGATGTTTATCTAGATGCAGTATTCTTTTCCAATCTCGATAAACTTGATTTTGCACAAGAAGGGCATCGACTGGAATTTGCTGAGATGGAAAACTCAGAATCAGATCTAACGTTTAAAGGTGTTGTGTTCAACGAAATGAAAGGTGCTATGAGTTCACCCATCAGTGTACTTTGGCAAACTCTAACGCAGTACGTTTTCCCCACCACAACTTATCACTATAACAGTGGCGGTGAACCTGTTGATATCCCGGATTTGAGTTACGAAGAACTCACTGGTTTTTACAAAACCCATTATCACCCATCCAATGCGGTATTTTTTACTTATGGGGATATTCCAGCGATTGAACACCAAACACGATTTCACGATCGAGTATTGCAACATTTTTCAAGCTCTGATAAAAAAATCGTCGTACCTAAAGAGCAGCGTTACAATGAACCACAGTACTTCACCGAGTCTTATGCGCTGGATGAAGATTCATCAACAGAAAACAAAACACATGTAGTAACAGGATGGTTGCTAGGAGAAAGTGTAGACCTTGAAACCTGCTTGAAAGCAGCATTGCTATCCAGTGTGTTACTCGATAATGGTTCTTCGCCACTACGTTATGCACTGGAAAATACCAAACTTGGTAGTGCTCCATCACCACTCTGCGGATTGGAAGATACTAATCGCGAAATGATCTTCATGTGTGGGCTGGAAGGTGCACATAATGATTCGACGCAAGAAATCGAATCAATGATTCTCAACGTATTGAATGAAGTGGCCGAGAACGGGGTAGAGCAATCACGTCTCGATGCTGCTTTGCATCAATTGGAACTAGCGCAAAAAGAGATCACTGGTGGTAGCTACCCATACGGGCTGCAATTGATTCTCGATATGCTACCAGTCTCCATTCATGAAGGCGATACGATCAATAGTCTAGATATTGGCGATATTCTTGAAAAATTGCGCGAAGAAGTAAAAGCCCCCGATTTTTTCAGCTCACTGGTGAAAACATTACTTATTGATAATAAACATCGCGTTTGTTTGACACTTAAACCCGACCAAACTCTCAATGAGAAAAAAGAAGCAGAGGAAAAGGCTAGGCTTGAAGCGATTAAGACAAAACTTACCGATGAACAGAAACAAGCTATCGTCGAACAATCAGTAGCGTTGAAAACGCGACAAGAACAGCTAGATGATGAAAGTATTCTTCCCAAAGTTGGTGTTGAAGATGTTCCCGATGAGATGCATATCGCAGAAGGGAAAACACGTTCTATCGGTGGCATGAAAGTCGATGTGTTTGAACAAGGCACTAATGGCATTGTATATGAGCAGCTAGTTATAGAGTTACCAGAGCTGGATGAAAAGCAACTTGAAATTCTACCCATTTATACGCGATTGTTAACTGAGCTGGGATCTAATGATCGCACGTATCTCGAAACACAATCCTTAATGGATGAAGTGACTGGCGGAATCTCGGCCTACAGCACTACACGCAGTGATATCGACGATATTCAAAAAAGTAAGGCGTTTATGGTTGTCTCAGGTAAAGCACTGGTACGAAACCAAAGTGAATTGGGTGATCTTCTTCAAGAGACTTTATTGAAAGTCAGTTTCGAAGAAAAATCTCGTATCCGCGAAATTATTGCTCAGCAACGCGCAGCAAAAGAGAATAGTATTACTGGTAACGGCCACGGACTGGTCATGATGGCAGCTAGCTCCGGAATGAGCCCTGTTGCTAGCTTGAAGCACGAAACCGTTGGGCTTGAAGGCATTAAAAAGCTCAAAGCATTGGATGACGCGATCAATGATGAAGTGAAGCTGGATGAATTGGTGGAAAGTTTTAAAGCGATGCACGCCAAGATTATCCAATCCCCTATTAAAAGTCTATTGATTGCAGAAAATTCAAGTATGGGTGCTATGTTTGAATACCGTATGTTCAAATGGATCTCATTTGATAATAGAGCTGAACCTGCGCAAAAATTTAATTTAGCGGAGATTAACGAGAACAGATCACAATTCTGGGTGACTAATACCCAAGTTAACTTTTGCTCAAAATCTTACCCCGCGGTGGCAGTAAATCATGAAGATGCTGCACCGTTAATGGTGCTTGGCGGCTTTCTGAAAAACGGATTTCTGCATCGTGTTATTCGAGAACAGGGTGGAGCTTATGGCGGAGGAGCAGGGTATGACTCCGATGCTGCAGCATTCCGTTTCTACTCTTATCGAGATCCGCGATTGGTGGAAACACTCGCCGATTACGACCAATCAATTGATTGGATGTTGACCGAAAATCATGATCCACAAAAATTGGAAGAAGCAATACTTGGTGTAATTGGCGCATTTGATAAACCTTCTTCACCTTCCGGAGAAGCAAAGAATGCTTATCACAACCGTTTGTTTGACCGCACCCCGGAGCAGCGCCAGGCATTTCGTAAAAAAGTATTGAAAGTGACATTGGACGATCTAAAACGTGTTACCGAAAAATATCTGAAAACCGACAATCACAGCGTGGCAGTACTTTCAAACCAGGCAACACTCGATAGTGTGGGTGACCTGGGATTAGAAGTTCACCATCTGTAAAAAGAGTGAGGAACGTAATGATTGCTTTTTTGATTCGCCTGGCCATAACTGCTATGAGCCTATGGGTAGCTGCTGGCATCGTACCGGGAATAGAAATCGAAGGCACAGGTAATATATTTCTAGCAGCATTACTCCTGGGAATTGTGAATGCTTTCGTGCGCCCCATAGCTGTCATACTGACGCTCCCAATCTCAGCATTAACACTGGGATTGTTTTTATTGGTTATTAATGCAGCTATGTTAGGCTTGGTCGCTTATCTCATGGATGATTTTGTTATCCATGGCTTTTTCTCGGCACTTTTAGGCAGTTTGATTGTCAGTATAGTAAGTACCTGGGCTCTTTGGACGATTGGTCCAAGAGATGATCTGGAATTGATCATCATGAAAAATAAAAAATTTGATCGTTGAAATTTGGAAATTCATCCCAACATATAAAAGTATAGTATTTGTGAATATGCATTTGCTATACTTCACGGAATCCTGTTTTACGGGGACGACTTGGCTTCGACGGAGGTTGCGAAGCTGGAGGTGCATGTCGAGCTTGCAGAATGCGCTCGTAAATATTGTTCTGCAAATTAAAGTATTCGCAAACGACGAAAACTACGCTCTAGCTGCTTAGTCAGCTGGACTCTTGGCAGTTACTTGCTTGTGAGGGCTGAGTTTACTTAGGTAGACACCCAAGAGTCATTTATCACAAGATCGCGGATTTTGATTGTCTGGTTCATTATCCACTAAAACCTTACAGAATCGCTGTACGCTTTCCCTGCCAGTCGGGTAACGTCCAGTTAAACTAATAGACTTGGATAAACATGTAGATCCGATAGTAGAGTACTTGCGGACGCGGGTTCGATTCCCGCCGTCTCCACCAATTAGAACCCATTGAATTAACGTTCAGTGGGTTTTTTTATATGTGTAGGAATTGGTTAAGACTTGAGTTGTTCTGAATCTACATACCTATAATTAAATGTTAAAGGGTGCCGAGTTCAGCTATTGGTCTAGATTGTGTGATTTATAACTGATGTCCGTTCCTGGTACTAGACTGATAGGGTGGGAGTGATCTGTTTTAGGCGATCACGAAGATCAATTGTATTTCACCTGCCAATTTAACATTCAGGTTTAAAGTAAGTACAAAATTCGTATGTCGATCTACTCGTGACTCCTTGCTACAATTGCTATGAGTATAATTAAGATGCAATAAATTAAGGGTGTATAGTGAAACGTATTACAATAAAAGTTGGTAGTAGTGTTTTAACCGAAAAAAATGCTATTGCAATGGAGAGAATGTTAAACCTGGTTTCTCTCATAATTAAACTGAAGAAAAAGTATGAAGTGATCTTGGTGTCGTCAGGGGCCGTGGCTGCGGGTTATACAGCACTGCGCTTGGATAGAAAGAAAAATATTGGAAAAAAAGTGTTAGCGGCAGTAGGTCAGCCAATTTTGATGAGTAGTTATAAGCAGTTATTCGACATTTATAATACAGACATTAGTCAAATACTCACTACCGAAGAGGATTTTGACTCTATTACCCATGTTGATATTTTTAAGCGTATTATTGATACGCAGCTCGAAAATGATATATTTCCCATTGTGAACGAGAACGATATCACTACAACATCTGATCAGTTGTTTGGTGATAACGATCAATTGTCCGCACATGTTGCTTATTATACCAACTCAGATTTATTGGTGATCATGAGTGATATCCAAGGTTATTATGACAAAAACCCTTCAAAATTTAACGACGCTAAAATTATCCGCCATATTTCGCATATCCCAGATGAAGCATTAAATCAAGAAGTTACACCTATGCATGAGTTTGCCACTGGTGGAATTGTTACCAAATTAAAAGCGGCACATTATCTTTTAAACAAAGATAGAAAAATGTTTTTGTGTAGCGGCTTTGATTTGAATTCGGCGGAAGACTTTTTATTGCATGGAAAACAAAGCAAAGGCACGCTATTTTCTAAGCGTTCTGATGATGAATTTTAGTATACTTTTTTGTTATAGCGCCAAGCCGAGTTTCTATCCTCTAAACAAATTGAAGGCCAGGCTTGCATATCTGTGCAAATGAAAATACA
>CALZJE010000038.1 GCA_945787715.1 uncultured Ectothiorhodospiraceae bacterium
ACACCAATGGCAAGATCAACAGTGGTTAGAGCAACGTCAAAACCAAAACTGGCAACACGCTCCCGTATCTGTTTACGAAGTACACCTTGGATCATGGAAGCGCGACAGTAATCACCATTTCATGAACTACCGCGATCTTGCGCATGAGCTTGCTGCCTTTGTAAATGAAGCAGGTTTCACCCATATTGAACTGCTACCTATCACAGAACACCCCTTTGATGGCTCCTGGGGTTATCAAACCCTGGGTTATTTTGCACCCACCAGCCGATTTGGCTCCCCCGACGATTTTCGATACTTTGTTGATTATATGCATCAACACAATATTGGCATTATTCTCGACTGGGTGCCTGCTCACTTTCCCACCGATAGCCACGGCCTAGCACGATATGACGGAACTGCGCTCTACGAACATGAGGACCCACGTAAAGGTGAGCATCGCGACTGGGGTACATACATCTACAATTACGGTCGGAATGAGGTGAAAAACTTTTTGATCGCCAGCGCACTCTACTGGCTTGAAGAGTTTCACCTTGATGGACTACGCGTAGACGCTGTCGCGTCTATGCTCTACCTCGATTATTCACGCGAAGCCAATGATTGGATACCCAATGAACACGGCGGCAACGAAAACTTTGAAGCCATTGAGTTCTTAAAGCACGACAAACTCACCTTTGGTCTGATGTACGCTTTTAGTGAAAACTTCATGTTACCATTTTCTCATGATGAAGTGGTGCACGGCAAAAGCTCAATGATTGAAAAAATGCCAGGGGATGAATGGCAAAAATTTGCCAATTTGCGTTTACTCTATACGTTTATGCTCACATATCCTGGTAAAAAATTGTTATTTATGGGCAATGAGTTTGCGCAATACAGTGAGTGGAATGAAGCAACAGAATTGAGCTGGCATTTATTGAATGGCGTTATGCATCAAGGCATTCTCAAACTGCTCTCAACACTAAATCGCTTTTATCGAGAAAATTCAGCGTTACATTATTACGATTTTGATGGTCAAGGTTTTCAGTGGCTAAACTGTGAAGACAACCAAAACTCTGTGATTAGTTATCTACGTAAACACGACAATCAACATTTTTTAATCGTATTAAACTTTACACCAGTGCCAAGAAAGAACTATCGATTGGGAGTTCCCCGCCTTGGTCGCTATACTGAACACTTTAACTCCGATTCAGAGTTTTATGCAGGCAGCAACTTCCATACAATAAAAGAAGTAAGCACGACAAATCAGGGGCACATGGGTTTCGAACACTCTATAACACTCGATTTACCACCACTGGGCGGTTTAATTTATCATTATCATGAATAGCGAATTGACACACAACACAACAAAACTTCAACTTAAAGCTATATAAAACGTGATGACATAACATGTGTAAAAAAAACCTAAGTTAAACGAGTAACTTTAATATCATTTGCTAGGAGGCTGTCGGGCATAGGATTAATCTACTGCGGAAAAGCTAATTTGATCAGATTTTTTGCTCCTTTAACGGCGAATAGCCACGGCTATTAACCTCAAACGAACAAAAAATCTGCTTAAAATAATTTTCCCTCGCTACGATCACCTAAGTTCGACAGCCTCCTAGCATGCAAAATAACCAGCAATCCATTAGGAGACAGTTGTGACTAATCTTTCACGTCTTTCAATTGATAACACTAACCTGACAAGCACCGGTATTGGAAAAGGTGGCGTTTCAGACGATGATGTCATCGCCTTATCACCAAAACTCGACTCTTTGCGAAATCGCATCCAAAAATGGATAGACTCCAGGCAACCAACAATTTTAAACCTTCCCTTTACCAACAATCTCGAAGAGATTAAAGAAAAGGGACAGGATATCGCGCATAATTTTAAACGAACGGTTGTATTTGGTATTGGTGGCTCGTCACTCGGCGGTGAAATGCTCGTTCGTACTTTGGGCGACTCCACCCCAAAAAACACAGTTTCTTTCTATGACAATGTTGATCCGTCTACTATGGTCGAGCTAGAAACTGTTGACTGGCATGAAACTCTACTTCTTGTCATTTCCAAATCTGGAAATACGGCTGAAACCCTTAGCCAGTTTTTGACAATCCTACCCGTGATGGAACACGATTTAGGATTTAGTAAAGCAAAAGAGCACATTCTATTCATCACTGAAAATAAAGAAGGTGCCCTTTACCAATTAAGCAAAGAGCTTAAGATTGAAGTCATCGAACACCCTCCTGTCGGCGGCAGGTTTTCAGTTCTTTCTGTAGTCGGGCTACTACCAGCGTATGTTGGCGGCGTCGATATTGAAGGTGTTATGGAAGGTGCGCGCTCGATGGTACAGCGCTGTGCTACCAAAAACATTTTAGATAACCCTGCATTTTACAATGGCGCTGTTCAGTATCTACATGCAGAACAGAATAGAACGATTAGCGTCGTTATGCCTTATGCAGACAATTTACGTTTTGTTGTGAACTGGTTTAGACAGCTATGGGCAGAAAGCCTCGGTAAAATCGACAAAAATGGCGTACACAAAGGGCTAACACCAACAGAAGCTCACGGTGTAACCGATCAACATTCACAATTACAATTACTCTTGGAAGGACCAGATGATAAGCTGGTTACTTTCATTACCGACCCTGGATTTCGATTCCGTGGACGTCGCATACCAATGCAATTTAAAGATATTCCTGCTATCGCACCATTAGCAGGACATACCATTGGGGAGTTATTTTTAGCGGAGTTAAAAGCGACACGCACCACATTAAGCCGTCGTGGCCGCCCAAATCGAACACTTGCTTTATTAGAACGTGATGCGTATGCATTGGGCGAACTAATCATCCTATTGGAAATGGAGACTATCGTTGTCGCGGAGCTCATGGGAGTTGATCCATTTGACCAGCCAGCTGTAGAAGAGAGTAAAGTATTAACACGAGAGTATTTAAGTGATATAAGCTCGGTTAGTGATTTAATATAATTTATCCCGGATATTTCAAGAAATATCCGAGTTACATAATTCGCCAGAGAATCTATTATTTTCTGGCGTTATTTTTTGATTTTAAGCGATGCACAAATGCTAAAAATAACTCTCATTCTCATATTTAGTTTTCTCTACAGCTTTCAAGTTTCTGCAGCAGAGGGTTTAATAATCTCCAAAAGTCGCTTTAAAGTTCCTCACACTGCAGATCGATTTAAAGGCATTGCTCAAAAAAACGGCTTAATCATATTCAAGCATATTTTCCATTCGAACAATGCTCGGTCTGCTGGAAAAACTATCAGACCAATGGAGCTTGTTATTTTCGGTAACCCAAAAATTGGTTCTGAGCTTATGAAATGTAGCCCGACAATTGGTATCGACCTTCCTCAAAAGTTATTAGTTTGGCAGGATGAAATGGAACAAACTTGGATAGGTTACAATCACCCTATTTACATCGCAGATAGACACCACCTAAACAAAGAATGCCGAACATATTTAAGTAAAATCGCCGATGCGTTAGCAATGTTTACAAAAAAAGCTAGCGGTATCGAATAACGCACAATCATCAACTTCACATCAAAATATTGTTTTAGCCCAGATATATTATGAATTATGCGAATTAGTCTTAACAAATCTAATAGCTATAGTTTTGGGCCAGTGCAAACCCTAAATATCAGCGTCAGAAAAAAGTAAAACTTGTCGCTAAGAAAATAACTCTGCAATACCGATCAATAAACAACCCATCCGGAGATTGTTGAACAATTGCAGCTTTCAGACGCTCAACCTAATTTATTGGCGGCAAAACTCCCCCTATCTTACTGATAATTAAGGCGGGTAAATATATGCTATACATAAAGACAAATATTAACTAGAATATGTTATACATTGTAAAACAATCAAGGCGCACTATGTTAAATTTAAATATAAAGACACTGTCACTAACCATTATTCTTTCACAAATAACACTCTCTTCATATGCTAATCAAAATAGCCCACTGATTGAAAGCTCTGCCGAATCTATTGTTGCTCATTGCGATAATAAATACCCTGGTGAGAACCAAACAACACAATTAAGTGTCACCGTAAAAAACCGCTTAGGCAGTGAACAGAAAGCAGTCTATAAACGTTTTTGGCAAAAAACCAAAGATGAACAAGAGCAAATGACACTATTCACTATCACACCTTTGGACGCAAAAAATACAGCTTTCATGCAATACACTTATCCTGCCTCGCTGAATAAAGATACTGAGCAGTGGATCTATCTTCCCAATTTACGGAAGCTAAAAAGGATAACCATCCGCGATTTGAGCGATAGCTTTCTGGGATCCGACCTTACACATGACGACATTAGACTTCGCCTCCCTGAGGACGATACGCACAAACTCGTGCGTGTCAAAGATGGAAAAAAGGTTAAACATTTTTTGATCGAAAGCGTCCCTAATGAGAAAGAGTCTATGTATTCAAAAAAAGTAGTGCACTATGTTTTGGAAAAAATGAGTGGCCATTGCTTAAAACTAAACATTGCTTATTATGATAAAAAAGGAAGCCCACTTAAAAAACAAAAAAATACTTGGCAGAGAGTTAAAAATGCATGGCTTTGGGAGCGTGTAGAGGTAGTCAACACCCAAACCTTCAGCTCATCGTTATTTGAAGTGAAAAACCCTGAAGTAAACGAAGGTGTTGACGAAAAATGGTTTACAGTTAGAGCTCTAAAAAAAGGGCTTTAATTTTTCATCACGCTTGATCTGAGTAATTAGCAGCTTTTTTCAACATTGCTCCGATAAATCAAACATATATGACAGACTTCTTTTACCCAAACGAATTACCTGAAAATTCATTGTAAATGGATGCAAATTCATGAAGCAATCACAAAAGCTCCACGCCAATCAATAACACCAACCGTATTTCTTATTCCGGATTCATATAGCTCGCGCAAAGTACTATAATTCCTTTTAGAAACTCCAACAGCGCTTGACCTTACTTGATAATTACGTGAAATGCAGCGTAACTATTAACAATTTCGATCGTCACAAACGAGATTACGAATGAATCGGCTACAGGAAAACGAACTGACCTCACAGCAAAAAAGGAAACTAATGAGGCAAAGCACTTTACTATCACTCATTGGAATTTCCTTTGCTGCTGTAGCTACAATCTACATAGTTTCTAGTAGTCCATCGATTAAAACCCACTATGAATCAGCCATTAAACCAGGAACCGATCCGCATTTAACTATTGCAGCATTCACGAAGAACAAACTAGGTAGTTTTAGTGAAGTAAACTCACTATTAAATGAAGGTGAAACCGTAATATTCAAAGCGTCCACAGTTACCCCTATACATGTAGCACTATTAAGATCAACAAATAATCAAACGCCTTCAGCAGTGTTTGATGTGTTAATTCCGCCTGGGGAAAATAAGCTCTTGGAAAAAGCGGGAGACAAATATATTTATACAATCAATCAGCAGGATAAAAACCTAAAATTTTGTGTTATTTATGCTGAGTCACGAAATCTGCTTGCAGAACGCCTTGTAAAACTTGATGACATTTGGTCGACAATCCCTGAAACAGCTTGTTTAACATTAAGATAATGCGCGATCTAAGCGACGATAACTAACTGCTTCCGCAAGATCTTCAATTTCAATTTTATCACTGCGGCGTAAATCAGCGATAGTACGAGCAACTTTTAATACACGGTGGTATGCTCTGTTTGAGAGGCTGAGTTTTTCGATGGTCTTCATTAAAAATGTATGCTCCCCATCTCTTAACTTACAACTCTTTTCAATATCTTCTACACTCATTTGCGCATTACACTTACCTGAACGGGAAACTTGTCGGCGGCGACACTCTTCAACCCGCTGTTTAATCTCTTCACTTGCTTCTACTTGATCGCCAGAAACCTGTGTAGAAATATTCTTAACGCGCGGTACTTCAATATGAATATCAATACGATCCAACATTGGGCCGGAAATTTTATTTCTATAACGCGCAACCTTTTCCTCACTGCAATGACACTTACCACTACTATCACCATAATAACCACAAGGACACGGGTTCATCGCAGCAATCAGCTGGAATTTTGCAGGAAACTCGGCCTGTCTTGCAGCCCGGGAAATAACAATTCGGCCAGATTCCAGCGGTTCTCTCAAAACCTCCAGCACTTGTCGATTAAACTCTGGAAACTCGTCTAAAAATAAAATGCCATGATGAGCTAATGAGATCTCACCCGGTTTTGGATTACTTCCTCCACCCACTAATGCCGCACCAGATGCTGTGTGATGAGGCGCACGGAAAGGCCGTTGTTTCCACCCAGAGGCATCAAAACCTTGACTGCTAATGGATTGAATTGCTGCTGACTCGGTTGCCTCTTCTTCAGACATTTCAGGAAGAATACCTGGTATTCGACTTGCTAACATGGTTTTTCCTGTACCTGGTGGACCAACCATTAGTAGACTATGACCTCCAGCAGCAGCCACTTCCAACGCTCGTTTCGCGTGGTACTGAAATTTGACATCTTTCATATCAGCGACACGTCTTAGCTTAATTTCTGAGGTATTAGCTTGGTTAAGTAAGAGCTTTTGCTGTCCACTTAAATGCTGACAGACTTCTAACAAATTATTCGCTGAATATATTTCCAGGCCATTTATTAGTCCAGCTTCACAAGTGTTTTCGTTCGGCAAAATGAGTTTACGACCAGCTAGCTTACATTGCATAGCAACTGGCAATAAACCAGACACAGGCCGTATATCACCACCTAAAGCGAGTTCACCAATAAATTCATATTTCTTGATATCAGATGCTTCAATCTGACCTGACGCCAGCAAAACCCCGATTGCAATTGCAAGGTCAAATCGTGCTCCTTCTTTCGGTAAATCGGCAGGAGCAAGATTAATCGTGATTCTTTTAGCCGGAAAGCTAAAATGAGAATTAACAATTGCACTTCTCACTCTGTCTTTACTTTCTTTTACCGCAGCTTCAGCTAATCCAACAATCGATAAGCCAGGTAAACCATTTGCCACATGAACTTCAACTGTTACCAATGGTGCAGACACACCAACCCCAGCTCGACAATAAGTAACAGCTAATGACATAACGACTGTTAACTTTCTACTTTCTGTTGAATTGCCGCTTCTAAAACAGCAACTTGTTTTTCCAACTGTTCCAGCTTTTCTCTGGTACGGGTTAAAACTGCAGATTGCACATCAAATTCTTCTCTCGTCACCAAATCCATTCGTGAAAAACTATTCTGCAAAACTGTTTTAAAATTCTTCTCAATGTCTTTTTGAACGCTTTGCAAACCTTCAGGTAGGAAAGCGCCTAATTTTTGAGATACATCATCTAGTATTTTTGGATCAAGCAATCTTAAAATCTCCTAAGGTAATTTAAACTACTGTAAGTCTAACCAGTATAGTATTAAATAGCATCAAAAAAAACGTTTTAACTAGTATGAAATCGCCCCACAATAGTGCAAAACCAGGGGGTGAGCGCATTCCCTCGTGCACCATAAGTAAACACTGCTCTTCAACAAATGTCGCAAACGCCTGTTTTAAAAGGAAATGACTCAGTGGCACATCATATGCAGTTTGGCTTACAGCGATCTTGTGCAGACTTAGTTCCAAACACTGAACAGGCAATATATCAGGTTTATATCCATGCTCCTCACAAGATGAATTTTAAACAGGAGGATAATAATGAAATTAATCAGCGCGATTATTAAACCTTTCAAACTGGATGATGTGCGCGAAGCACTATCCGAGATTGGTGTAGCAGGTATTACAGCCACCGAAGTCAAAGGCTTCGGTCGTCAGAAAGGACACACAGAACTCTATCGTGGAGCAGAGTATGTTGTAGATTTTCTACCAAAAGTTAAAGTTGAAATTGCGATTGCTGACGACTTAACAGATCGTGTTATCGAAGCAATCACCAATGCAGCGCAGACTGGAAAAATCGGTGACGGAAAAATTTTCGTTTATGAGCTTGAGCAAGCAATAAGAATCAGAACCGGTGAAACCGGTCAAGACGCTCTTTAATTATTATTCGGAGGCAGTACTGTGAAAGAAGTATTAGAACTCGGTTACGCGCTGGATACATTTTATTTTCTCGTATCAGGTGCATTGGTTATGTGGATGGCTGCTGGTTTCGCTATGTTAGAAGCTGGTTTGGTCCGCGCAAAAAATACAGCAGAAATTCTTATTAAGAACATCGCTCTTTACGCCATAGCATGTATTATGTATCTGCTAATGGGCTACAGCATTATGTATGGAACTTCAGATAGCTCCATTATTCCAGATTTCGGTTTTCTAATTGGAATGGAGCACACATCCGATGCATTACATGCAGGCGGAGATGATGCACCTTACTATTCAAAACTCTCTGACTTTTTCTTCCAAGTTGTATTCGTAGCGACAGCGATGTCTATCGTTTCTGGCGCGGTTGCTGAGCGGATGAAGCTTTGGTCTTTCCTTGCCTTTGCCGTTGTAATGACTGGTTTTATCTATCCTGTACAAGGTTACTGGAAATGGGGTGGTGGTTTCCTAGATGCAGCAGGATTCCAAGACTTCGCAGGTTCTGGTGTTGTGCACATGTGTGGTGCCGCCGCTGCTCTTGCTGCGGTTATCGTTCTTGGAGCTCGTAAGGGGAAATACGGAAAAGATGGTTCAATCAACGCGATTCCCGGCGCAAATATGCCATTAGCAACTTTAGGAACTTTTATTCTTTGGTTGGGCTGGTTCGGATTTAACGGTGGTTCAGAATTGAAACTATCCAACTTTGATGAAGCTAACGCTGTTGCTTCAGTATTCGTAAACACCAACATGGCTGCTGCAGGTGGCGTTATCGCAGCGATGATCGCATCAAGAATCCTGTTTGGTAAAACAGATTTAACCATGGCACTCAATGGCGCGTTAGCCGGACTAGTTGCAATCACGGCAGAACCTCTTGCTCCAACGCCGCTACTGGCAACAGTTATTGGTGCAATTGGCGGCTTGATAGTTGTATTTTCAATCGTTGGTTTAGACAAGTTGAAACTTGATGATCCTGTCGGTGCTATTTCAGTTCACGGTGTTGTTGGTATGTGGGGCTTGATCGCTGTTCTTTTCTCAAACGGCGACGCAACGATTGTTGGCCAGCTTACTGGTTTAGCGACAATATTCGCCTGGACGTTCCTTGTTTCACTTCTGGTTTGGTATGTACTCAAACTTGTTATGGGCATCAGGGTTACTGAAGAAGAAGAATACAACGGTGTTGATCTTTCCGAGTGTGGAATGGAAGCTTACCCAGAGTTCACAGCTTCTACACGCTAATTACAATAATAAAGCTGAAAGAAAAGCGAGTAGCGAAAGCTACTCGCTTTTTTATGCCCACTCATTTCTTACAAGCTGCCATGGCTACCATCACAGAACGGCTTATGCTCCGTATGTTTGCAACCACAAAGAAAAAGTGTTTTCGCTTCCTCAACCACAATCTCTACGGGTGAGAAATCTGTTCCTGCATGTGAGCCATCACAGAAAGGCTGAGATTTTGATTTTCCGCACGAACACCAGTGATAAGTTCCTGGCTCCACGTCAACAATATATGGTCCTGCTTGAGCAATTTCCGGCTTTGACATTATTATCCCTTTATTTCCTGATAAAAAAACTCCGGCACAGCCAGAGCTCCATGATGAATCCCACAGTTGTAATAGTGAGTTGAAAAATTTTTATTGGCTGAGTCAGATTCTCGAAAGCCGTTAAAGCTCCCTCCTTTGCAGGCCATTGTTGCTGACCACCAACCTGTCGGATAGATACACTGAGGGAAAAAGGCTGTTTTTGCTTCAGAATAGCCCGCCCCTTTCATTGCATTGTGCATATCTCGTAAAATATTCATATGAATCAACGGCGATTCGCTTTGCTGAACCAAAATGCCATTCTCAGATAACACACGATAGCACTCTTGATAAAAATCCTTTGAAAATAACCCCTCAGCAGGACCAACCGGGTCAGTACTGTCGATAATAATCACATCGTAAGAATTTTCTTCAGCATCTTTTACCCATTGGATTCCATCGATAAACATCAGCTCTGCTCGTGGATCATCGTTAGAGGCACAAAGCTCAGGAAAATAAATTTTAGATAATCGTGTTACCGCTTCATCAATATCGATCTGCTGAACAATCTCAACGCTGTCATGTTTTAATACTTCTTGCAACGTACCACAATCACCACCACCAATAATTAATACACGTTTTGGACTCGGATGGGTAAATAGTGCAACATGGCTCATCATCTCGTGATAAATAAAGTTATCCCGGGTAGTGAGCATAGTACAACCATCAATGACCATTAGATTTCCAAAACCTTCGGTTTCGTATATTTCTATTTTTTGATATGGCGTTTGCTCTTCATGCAATTTAGCCTTGGCTTTTAAGGAAAATGCAGTTCCTGCATCCCCATGGATTTCTGTAAACCAAGTATCGTCTAATGACATGGATTTAGTCCTCAATATATTGATATTATCCACCCTATGTATTCCACAAATGTTGAGGCTGATGTCTCACTCAAATTATCGTCTTATAGTATAGATTAAGGTTATTTATTAATGACAGATTGGTGTATCGATCAAGCGCGAAAGCTATACAATATTAACCACTGGGGCAAGCCCTATTTTGACATTAACGAAAAAGGCAATATTTGCGTTAAGCCCCGCCAAAACCGAAGTATTAAAATCGACCTTGCTCAAGCTGCTGAGGAGATAAGCAAGACTAACCTCAATTGGCCAGTGTTAGTACGAATTACCGACATATTACACGATAGAGTCGATACGCTCTGCAATGCCTTCGCAGATGCCATGCAAAAAAATGAATATAACAGTGTTTACACCTCAGTTTATCCCATCAAGGTAAACCAGCAGCGCACAGTTGTTGAGCATATCCTGGAAACAGAAAACCAACCCGTCGGGCTTGAAGCAGGAAGTAAACCTGAGTTAATGGTTGTGTTATCACATTCCAATGCTTGCGGGGGCGTGATTGTCTGCAATGGCTATAAAGATCGAGAATATATCCGCTTAGCGCTAATTGGCCAAAAATTGGGCCACAAAGTCTATATCGTTGTGGAAAAACTCTCAGAACTATCCATCATCCTCGAAGAATCCAAAAACCTGAGGATTCCACCATTGCTTGGCATTCGTATTCGCCTCTCATCAATAGGCAAAGGAAATTGGCAAAATACAGGTGGTGAAAAGTCCAAGTTTGGACTATCTGCAAGCCAAGTTCTTCAAGTTATTAAGATTTTGGAAAAGCAAAATGCTACTGACTCATTGAAGCTCATCCACTGCCACCTTGGTTCGCAATTAGCAAACATACGAGATATTCAAAAGGGACTACAAGAAGTTGCGCGATACTATGCTGAATTAAGATCACTGGGCGCACCCATCGATCAAGTAGATGTGGGTGGAGGGCTTGGTGTCGATTACGAAGGTACCCGCTCACGAAGTTATTGCTCGATGAACTATAGCATTGAAGAATATGCTAATGATGTTGTTTATGCATTGTCACAAATTTGCAAACAAACCGGTGACCCACAGCCAAATATTATTACAGAATCAGGCCGTGCGCTAACGGCCCATCACGCAATGTTAATCACCAATATCATTGATACTGAATCAAACAACGATAACAATGCGATTGAAGAACCGGACAAATCAGCGCCACATATTATTCACAGTTTGTGGGAGACGCTAAATACACTCTCCCACCGTTCAGTACTTGAGGCTTATCATGATGCAGTACATTGGCTTGCAGAAGCACAATCCATGTATACACATGGTGTCTTGTCACTTTTACACCGAGCCGAAGCTGAGAGAATTTATTTCCGAATTTGTCACAAAGTTCGTCCATTACTATCCCCTCAATTGCGATCACACCGAGAAATTATTGACGAGCTAAACGAAAAGTTGGCAGATAAATATTTCTGCAATTTATCAATATTTCAGTCGTTGCCCGATATTTGGGCAATCGACCAGATTTTCCCGATCACACCACTACAGCGGATGGATGAAGAACCCGTCAACAGAGTTACATTGCAAGACCTAACATGTGACTCGGACGGAGCCATTGATCATTATGTGAGTGGTGAAAGTATCGAATCAACCCTACCAGCACACAATATTAGGGAAGACGAAAAATATTTAATTGGAATATTCCTCGTTGGCGCCTATCAGGAGATATTGGGAGATATGCATAACTTACTTGGAGATACTCACTCTATCGATCTTGAACTTGCAGATAATGATAAAGGCTACCAATTGGTAGATCCCGAAAAAGGAGATATGATTAATGAGATATTGCACTATGTCCACTACAACTCTGAAGACTTGCTCGAAAATTACTCGCGGAAAATTCAAAACTGCAAATTAACGATAGAAGAACAAGAATTGTTTTTTACAGAATTGCAAAATGGTCTAACGGGATATTCGTATTTAGAGGATTGATTTACGCTTTAATAACTAAGCTCAATCTTATGAGCTTAGTTAAATTAGAATATTATGTGCGAGATTCACTAAGCACATCAACCAGTTTATCTTCTTGCTCAATGCGATCAGCAAGCTTTTCACCAAGCGTAGATAAATCATTCTCTAATGCTGTTAGTGGCATACTTTCGCCATCAACATCATATTTATCATTAAAATCCAAAATCATCTGTGTGGAAGATTCGATATGAGGATAAACCGATTGAGCAATCCCAACTACTGATGCGCGGCGCTCTTTGTTATTATCAAAAAAACGATATAACCTAAAATGGGCATCTGCGGTGTAATCAATGAGTGCCTGACAAAAACGCTGGAGAAGATTAGTCGTATATTCAGAATTTTCAGCAGCTGTGAATGGTCTGTGGGCTGCTAGCTCACCATACAATGCAAGCATTTGTGTACGATGATCAACGAGTTTTTTTATAGCATGGTGCGATTGTGAACGGCGTTCTACTTTAATCTTAATAGCTTCAGAAGTAGTCACGGTATATCCCCCTAAATTAACTCGATTCTTCGTATTTTACATGAATCATGCAGATTGTGTACCGATAGCTTTCTATTTGCTCGTACAGCAATCAATGCAAACATCGCATAGTACCTTACTCTGAACCGTTTCGTTTGTAAAAAGTCTTTTTTTATCAAATAGATAAAAAATCGTTATTAAAGTTTTTTTTCATGAGGATTTTCAATGACTTTGAATGGTGAATGCTTTTGTAGCTCTTGAACATAATCCTTCATGTAAATGCGCTCCCTCTCAATAAACTGGCTAATGACCAAAGAAAATTCAGGATCTTTAATCCAATGCGATGACCATGTTAACTTTGGCAAAAAACCTCGACTAATCTTATGCTCTCCCTGAGCACCAGGTTCGAAATGTTTTATACCATGTTTAATCGCATATTCAATCCCCATGTAATAACAAACTTCAAAATGCAAACTATCAAATTGATCCAAACAACCCCAATGACGCCCATAAAGATGATGGCGGTCTTTATAAAAAATGGCGCTCGCGACGGTCTGTTCACCATTGTAAGCGAGGATAACTAATAGCTGCTCCCCCATACTTTTACTAATGCTTTTGAAAAAAGGGAGGGTAAAAGTGGCATAACCACCCTTTTCATCAAACGTTTTTTTATAAAATTCGTATATTATTGGCCATAATTTGTCTTCAATTTCATTACCTTGCAGAACTTCAAAATGAAACCCCTGAGCTTCGACTCTAGCGCGTTCTTTTTTAATGTTTTTACGCTTTCTCGAAGTGAGCGTTGATAAAAATTCATCAAAACGTTCATAACCTTCATTGTGCCAATGAAATTGACAAGCCATCCGTGTTTCAAATTTATGGTTGTTAAAAACATGACACAAATCATGTTCAGGAAACAGACAATGGATACTTGAGATATTAAGTGATTGCGCTTCGTGCAAAATACCTTGGATCAGTTTTTTTTCGACAGACTTTTTATTGGCGGAAGGATTGATCAACATCCTCTCTCCAGTCACCGGTGTGTAAGGTATTGCAGAAACCAATTTTGGATAATATTCTCTACCAGTACGCTCATAAGCATTAGCCCAAGCCCAATCAAAGACTAATTCGCCGTAAGAATTAGTTTTAATATAAAGCGGCATTATACCGAGCAGCTCTCCACTAGAGAGCTCTTCAACGACGGCGTGATAAGGAATCCAGCCTACATGCTCCCCGACACAACCATGCTTTTCCTGGGCATGTAAGAACTCAAATCGGAGAAAAGGAGAATCACCGCTGTATATTTTCTGCCATCTTTCGCGTCCAATCTCTGCGATGCTATTCACTATTTTAAACTGCATAACGCTCATATTTTATAGTTTTAAAATTCGGCTAAAGTTTTGCTTATCTATGTGACGATTATATGGATAATCCTAGATAAAGTAGTTGGAAGTGGAATTGGATCAACTGCTATTTCTAGGATACTACATCCATTCCACTAAAAAATGAGAGAAGAGTCATATGTCAACATTCGACATCTTAAACGAATTAAAAGAAACATATCTAGCTACTTTCCCTGCTCAGATCGATGAAATAGAAACCCTCATTTTAAATATTGAGAAAAAACGTGGCGCCCATAAGGCGAACTTTGAGGCTTTATACAGGAAAGCGCATAGCCTTAAAGGAAGCGGTGGAACCTATGGATTCAATATCATCTCCAGCATATGTCATCAATTGGAAGATTTTCTCAGCGCATCATTCGTTGAGGAAGCCAGTGTCACACAGGACAATGTAGATACTGTCTTTTCATATACCGATCTACTAAAAGAAACACACAATTTATTGGAAAACGAAAGAACAGATTTTGCGGATATATTACACAAACTTGAGTTAATCAAGAAAAAAGAAAGTGATCACGAGCTTAAAGGGCTTTTTGTAGGCCCTGCCAGCCAGGTATACAGCAAGATGTCCATAACTTTGTTTGAACAATTAAACATTCAATGCTCAACAATAGAAAATGGTATGACAGCTTTACAACGTTTATTACATGAGCATTTTGACTTTCTAATAACATCTAAAGAAAATTTGGAACTCAACGGACTAGCACTTATCGCGGCAATAAAACTAAATCACGGAAAAAACCAAAAAATTAAGACCATTCTCATAACAACTAACGCAACAAATGATGCTCCAAAAGGCTACGAGCCAGACTGCATTATTTTAAAAAATAAGGATTTTAGTCAAAACCTACAAAAAACAATGGAAGAATTACGACACAGCATTTAGAAAGAGGAAATGCGTGATAAAAATTATGCAATTTCATTTGAATATCAGCTATGAAAAATATCTTTTAGTCTATCAAGGTCATGCAAGCAATATTGTTGCAACGGCATCTGACGGACGGAAAATTCAATTCCCTGCAGAAATAGTAAAACCTTATTTAACTCGCAGTGGAATCCAAGGTTTTTTTGAAATCGCGTTTAATCGAAGTAACAAATTTCAATCTCTTAAAAAACTTAGTTAGATTCTGGGTAGATGAATATTCTCTAGACGATGTTTTCCTTGCTCAATATTGTCCAATTTCCATTGCCCAATAGAGTAACGGATTAAACGCAATGTAGGAAAACCAACTGCTGCAGTCATACGCCGAACTTGTCGGTTTTTTCCTTCAGTAATTGTTAGCTCCAACCAACTAGTAGGGATATCTTTTCGGAATCTCACCGGCGGAACTCTTTGCCATAGATTTTCAGGCTCATTCATTTTTCTCGCTTTTGCAGGTCGAGTTTTACCATCTTTCAGTTCAACACCCTTTTCCAACTGTTGAATTGCATCAGATGTGATTAACCCTTCAACTTGAACCCAATATGTTTTGGGCATTTTTTTTCGAGGATTTGCAATCCTATGCTGGAGCTTGCCATCATCTGTGAGTAGTAATAATCCTTCACTGTCATAATCCAGTCTTCCGGCAACATAAACACGCGGAATAGAAATATAGTCCGCTAACGTTTTACGCCCCTCCTGATCGGTAAACTGAGAAAGTACGTAAAAAGGTTTATTAAACAAAACAAGTTTTGCCATCGATCTTCTAAAATAGTAATAAAACGCATGATTTTACACCGTATCCACTCAATCGAATACATCTCAAGCTATCTTAATTCAATCTGAGTAAGTATTTCAGATAAATATCTAACCCCTTCCAACCGCTAATTATATATAGCGCAGACATTCGCCCGAAATATATGAAACCTTATTGACTCTCTTTTATTCTTATGACAAATCGTTTACTCACATACTTACTGATTACTATTTTAACGTGCTTGGTTTATAGCCCAACTAATTTTGCTGAATTGCAACGAAGCACTAAAGAGGATATTCAACCGAACCTGACACGAGATCCCTTTCAACGTGCGCGAGACAGCATTCCCCGTTCAGAAAATAGATCTACTGTAACTGAAGAATCTGCAGAACTTCCCTTTCCAATACAAGATGAAAATAACCTTCCACCGAAAGAAACTGCAAGCCAAGCTGCTATAGAGGCTTTTTCCTACGAATTTGCAGCCACTATTGATGCATTTTCCATTACCGCAGGAGGAATATTAAATCCAGATCCTAAGGCACATGAACAAGATTCCACTAGCGTTTTTGGCGTTATCGATTTGGTGGCAGAATTTGATACCAAAAAATCTAATTTATGGAATAACGGACTATTTTTTATATACACGGCACTCGCTTTTGGTGCGGCGCCTACCGTTGGTGACATAAATGGAATTAGCGACAAATACGTAGGCGATAATACTTTAAGAATTATCGAAGCCTGGTATGAGCACAGCTTCCCATACAGTCATTCCTCATTTCTCATTGGTTTACAAGATTTCAACAACGAATTTTACCAAACAACATTCACCAAGCCATTACTCAACAACGGCTTTCGACTGGGCAAACCTATACGTACACATGGAAATGTATCTACCTATCCATTTACGACATTGGGATTGCGTTTTAAATCCTCACTCTCCAAAAACTCATACCTACAAATTGCCATATTTGATGACGAATCAGGCAAGAATGCATTCAACAAGGTGGTAGATATTGACATCAACCATAGTGATAGCTTTTTACTCGTTTCAGAAATAGGAGTCACAAAAAATAGGCCTGAAAGCATTAATGGATACCATAAATTTGCGCTTGGTGCGTGGTATCTCAAAGATGAACAATTCGGTTTTCGGGAGAATATTGGTGAGTCAAACGAACGTTATCTACTTACTGAAAACCCTCGCTCAGGAAATGGCGGAGTATATCTGTTAGCAGAAACATCAGTAACGAAAAATATAGGGCTGTTTTTCAAGCATGGTCGAGCTCAAAAAGAGTTTAATCGATATACCGAACACTATACCGCAGGTATTACCCTTAAAGGAATTATCCCTGAACGAGATGACGATGTTATTGCTTTAGGCGTGGTACATACTCGCCATTCCGACGCATTTATGGAGAGTAATCCAGACAAGTTTTTTACTTTTGAAACCGTATGGGAAATTACATATATGACAAAAGTAACCCAATGGCTGACCATCCAACCCGATTTTCAATATATCCAACAACCCAGTATGACCTCACCTCTTGATCAAGCAAATACCGCAGTAATTGGTGTTAGAGCACAAGCCACTTTCTAATTCTTTACAATCTAAAAATCGTCTATATTATCGCCACTACTAAATTGTGACAATAGAACATATAATCCTAAATTAAACAGTTGGGCGCGAATTTAGAGTGCAAGCAGTTGGTTTGATTAGCGTAATGAAAAGTTTTGCGTTCACCTGGTTGGTGAATCAAACACTTTTCATATAGCCAAGCAAATCAAATGATTGTGCTATAAATCGTGAATCAACTGATTAATTTAGGATAATAGCCTTTTGCGGCAAAATTGTTTTTCAACACCTTGTTAGAAGGCTTTCAGGAGCGGGAAGTTTAAATCGTACTGCAATCTCTATAAAATAATATTCAGTCAGTATAAAAACTCAAAAAATTTTTCAGTAGGAGAGAGGGAATGGAACGTTTCACCATGTCGCTTGAAGATGATTTGGCAAAACAATTTGATGAATACATCAATGAAAAAGGTTATTCAAATCGTTCAGAAGCAATGCGAGATATCATCCGAGAACGACTTGAAAACGTCAGGCTCAATGACAACAAATCAGGAGCCTGTGTCGGTAGTCTTAGCTATGTTTATAATCACCATGAAAGTGAGTTAGCTGGTCGAGTAACGTCTGCCCATCACAACCATCATGAATTAACGTTGGCAACTATGCATGTCCATCTCGATCACGACAATTGTTTGGAAACTGTCATACTAAAAGGACCTATTGAGGAAGTGCAAAGCTTCTCAGATACTATTCAAGCTGTGCGCGGTGTGCGACATGGAAAATTGCACATGGTACCTGTGGAGGTTAGTGTATCTTCACACTCTCCTGATGGAAAAACCCATACTCATAGCCGCCCAACAACTTAATTGAAAAAAATAAGGCTGCTAATAATTAGCAGCCTTACTCTGTTATCATCACCCCGCGTTGATGATTCTTTACATAATATATTAATCAATTATGGATTTAATCGGGCTTCCCAATGTTTAGCTTTAGCATTATCTTTTTTAAGTCCAAACCAACCTTCTCGATAGCCCACAGCCATATATTCTTGAGCCTGATAACTTCCATTTTGAGCTGCTTTTAAATACCATTTTAATGCTTGTTTTTCGTTGAAAACACCGGCAACGCCACTGTGATACATCAAACCCAAATTAAACTGCGCATCGGGAATACCTTTTTTTGCCAGTTTTTGCCAAAGCTTTGAAGCTTCTACAAAGTCGTTTTGATATGACGCATCAAAAGCATTAGCTGCGTCTTTATAATCATCATTTGCAACAGCTAAGCCAGAAAGCCCTATAAGACCAAATGCTATTACACCAATTTTAGCTGCTCTAAATTTCATTTTATTCTCTCCAATAAATATAATTTAACAATACTGATAAAATCGGATTGCTTGTCGATAAGATGAGAAAATAAGGATCGCTATTTCGTAAACTCTTTCACAGATAGTAAGGACATAGGAAAAATAAATGAATATTGATGAAAAAACGGGGCTTTTAGACGGCGCGGAATATATCCCATCCCCTAATTGCGATTTTCGGCCTGAAAACTGTGACGTAAGTCTCCTTGTTATCCACAATATCAGTCTTCCACCGGGAATATTCGGAGGTCCGTATATCAGCCAATTATTTACAAATTGCTTAAACTCGGAAGATGATCCATTCTTCCTGGAAATCTGTCACCTGAGAGTCTCTTCACACTTATTAATACGCCGCGATGGGAACATTATTCAATATGTCCCTTTAAACCAACGCGCATGGCATGCTGGTGTTTCTGAATTTAACGGGCAGGCTCATTGCAATGATTACTCAATCGGCATTGAACTTGAAGGTACCGATACAAATGAATATGAAACTATTCAATATGAAGTGCTAGCGGAAGTCAGTAGAGAAATATTAAAAACTTATCCAGCGATCACACCAAACCGAATAACAGGACATAGCAATATTGCACCAGAGAGAAAAACCGACCCTGGGCCTGCGTTCGATTGGGCAAAGTATCGCTCTTTAATTGAGTAATCGTTTTTCGACCATTACTCGCTGACTATTTATTTCAACAACCATCATCAAAGATTATTATTGTGACACTTATATCTATCGTCATTTGTTTGTTCTCTGAACGCTTTCTTAGCGAACTGCACACATTTAGAAACTACACATGGTTTGAAAAGTTTACAACTTCAGTCAGTAGGTTAACAAAACATCTCTCAATAAAAACAGTTGTTATGCTTATTGTATTACCTGTTCCTTTGTTGATTGCATTCATTGATTATAACGTTATCCATAATTCCATTATTCAATTCCTGTTCGCTACAGCGATTTTACTTTTTAGCATGGGTCCGAAACAGTTTTACGAACTAGCCAAAGAATTTTGTCAGACGTTCAAAAAAGGCGAATTAGATATCGCTCTTTGGATCGCCTCAAAAATACTCGACAGGGATTTGTCACCGGAAGAAAAAACCAATCTTGCGAATACTGTTGTGCACTGCTTGTTCATTATTGCAAATGATCGCATCCTGGCGCCAATTTTCTGGTTCATCATATTAGGACCAATGGGCGCTGTTTTTTTTCGACTTAGCTCAGAACTACGTTACCTCTGTGAAAAAAATGAACGTATAAAAGATCTACAAACTGGAGCGAATCTTCTACACGCTATTTTAAATTGGATTCCATCACGGCTAACAGCATTCAGTTACGCTGCTATGGGGAATTTTGTATATGCGATGAGTAAATGTAGGAATGGAGAAAACTTATTCGAAAAGCTGACATTAAACAATAATCAGCGCCTGCTCCATACTGCAGGAACCGGTGCACTAACAATGTCCGACGACCCAAAAACATTCAATCATCATGATGTCTATCAAACCCTATCCCTAATTAGAAGAACCTATGCCCTGACTCTTGGGACAATAGCCTTGTTAACACTTGGCGGTTGGTTGATTTAACAGCACTCTTCGCTATTTACCCACTTGTACCAAAAAGCCGAATAGTTATAATAAACGGCTTGCTGTTCTTTCAATCCGCAATTTCAACATTTGGGGCTTCAGGTGAAGGATAAGAAACACGTATATACAAGATTCAGTTTAGTAATCTTTTTCTCTTCTTTAGCGATGACAGGCTGCGCAATAATTAAACAGCCTCATGAAATTGTTCCTTCCGAACAAGAAATTGCTAAATATCGAACTTTACCATCAAACACAGCCATCGATAGGGTCGAAAAGATCTATAATAATGAAAAAATAAAACAGCTCGATTTTTATGCGCCAACCCACTTCGCGGTTGCGGGCAAGGCCTTAGACGAAGCAAGAGCCCTGCTTGCTTACAATAACTCACAAGATCAAATTACTAGTAAAGTTGCGGTTGCCGATGCTGTTTTAAAAAATGGTAATCTGGTTATGCGTAGAGTAAAAGATCAGCTAGATACAGAACTTACGCTAAAAAATAAACTCGATTCGCTCAATGTAGAATCCTCCCACCGCACGGAATATAGCAGCCTACTTGAACGCTTGAACGGAGTTATCAAAGAGATCGAAAATGGCAATCTAATAAGTAGTGAAGCAAGTCGAGAGCAACTTATTGAGGATATGAAAAACCTTGAGCGTCGTTCACTTTATTTTAATGCCATGAATGAACCACAGGAAATTTTAAAGCGCGTCAAATACCGAGATGGTGATCAGATAGCACCAATCACCTATAAAGACGCAACTATAATCTTTGAACGTGCAAATCAATTCATCAAGCAAAACCCCGACAATGAACAGGCTATTGCTCAAGTTGGGGAAGAAGCGCTTTTCGCCACAAAACGTGCGCTGTACATCACAGAAGCTGTTACTGCACTCAACCAAAAAACAAGCTTATCACCTGAACAAATTGTTTTGGATGAAGAATACCGACTATTACGCATTGCACGTCAAATTGCTAATGCTGATTTTCGAGATCATCCACTCGAAATCCAATCAGAGCTTATTGCTAAAATCGCGAGAGAAAAAGTAACAGAACTCAATAATAAAGAAGAATTTGTTCTTGCACTAAGAGATACACTCATCCAAGTGCGCGACTCATCTAGCCGTTTATCGTTAGTCAGTGCAACTGCTGAGGGCCTACTCGAAGAAAAAAATGAATGGATTGCCAAAGAAGCACTCTATAAAGCAAAAGTTTCTGATTTAAAAGAACAGCTGACTAAAACAAAAGAACAACTCAATAGTACACAAGATACGATTATCGATATCACAACAGAAAATATTAATATTACCAACTTAATCGAAATGAAAATCAGTGAAGCAAAAACTCTTGAAGCAAAAATAAATGAAAGCCAAAAAGATAATATAATAAGTCAACATACTATTTCAGCACTACAAGCAGAAATTGCAACCCATCAAAAAGATAAAGCAACACAAGACCTTAAGATAAGCACACTTGAAGAGCAACTAAGGCTAGCTAGTGCAAACAAAGAAAAAACAGAAGAAGCAATTGATCTCGAAAAAGATCGAGCAAAAATCACAAAAGAAGAAACATTACGAGCGCTTCAATCCGCTAAAGAACTTATAACAACCTATCAAACAGCGAATAAGTCTCAGGATAAAAAAACTACCTCAGAACCACGGCCAGAAATTTCAAACCATGAAGAACTCTCTACAGAGACATTTGTAAATGCAGATCATTAGATATTGAACCTCCTTTGAGCAAACAAACAAAACAGATCAAAATTGGCCTGGCACTTGGCAGTGGTTCCGCACGTGGCTGGACTCATATCGGCGTAATCAACGCGTTAAATAAACTGGACATTGAACCAGACATTGTCTGCGGCACCTCAATCGGGGCACTTGTCGGCGGCTTGTATGTCACCGGACACCTCGACACCTTGCACAAATGGATACTCACTCTCGATAAACGAGAAATCATCAAATACCTTGATATAAACTTATTGACCGGCGGTGGCTTTGTTGAAGGGAAAAGTATTATTACTTTTTTTCATGAGCACATGGGTGACCAGGAAATAGAATCAATACGAAAAACTTATGCCAGTGTTGCAACAGAACTCGAAACTGGCAAGGAAATCTGGATTCAATCTGGCTCGATTTTAGAGTCCATTCGTGCATCGATGGCAATACCCGGTATTTTCACACCAGTTAATAAAGATGGCACGTGGTTAGTGGATGGAGGAATCGTCAATCCAGTTCCAGTTTCTGTTTGCCGCGCACTGGGCGCAGACAAAGTCATTGCTGTGAATCCTAACGGAAATATTGTCGGCAAACATGCACGAAGTAAAAACTCCACCGCGCTTGCTGAAAAAACTTTGCTCAGCCGATTTACAAAAACAGTGAAAGGCCATGCCAATAATTATTTTCCAGAGTTTTTTGAAGAGGGTGAAACGCCACCTGGGCTATTTGACGTAATGGCAAGCTCACTCAATATTATGCAGGATCGAATCACTCGAAGCCGTATGGCCGGTGATCCACCTGATATACTGATATCGCCGAAACTCGCATCTATTGGCCCGATGGATTTTGACCGGGCTGCCGAGGCCATCGAAGCCGGTGAAAACTCCGTTCATCAGATAGAGCAACACTTACGAGACATGATTAACGAATAATATGATTTATAGTATTCAAAAATTGGGGTCCGCTAATATTTTAACAAACAGCACTAATGAATAAGCAAAGACGAATTCAGATATGGGTTGATGCTGATGCATGCCCTAACGTAATTAAAAATGTTCTTTTTCGCGCCGCAAGGCGCGTGGGAATTACCACGACTTTTGTCGCCAACCAGGTTTTAAATATTCCACCCTCACCATTTTTAAAAAAGCTGAAAGTTGGTGCTGGATTTGACGTCGCCGACAATCGCATCGTTGAAGAACTGCATGAAGGTGATCTGGTTATAACAGCAGATATACCACTTGCATCCGAAGCTATTAAAAAAGGTGCATTTGCCCTAAACCCACGGGGCGCTTATTATACTGAAGAAAATATTCGCCAACGCCTCACCATGCGTAACTTTATGGAAGAACTACGCAGTGGTGGTGTAAATACCGGTGGGCCTCCCGTATTCAACCAAACTGATATACAAGAGTTTGCCAACCAATTAGATAGGTTTTTAACAAAGCACTTTCCCCACAAGTCAGATTAAATTCAATATGAGATACAAGCAAAGTCATACATTGTTAATGCCTGAGTAACGTACTCTTTACTCCAAGTTAAGCACTAAATGTATTTGTGTATTTTTTTACAATATCGATTAGTAAATCTGCAACAGCTCGCACTCGTGGCGAACGTCGAACATCAGGGTGCATGACCAAGCATAACGGGCATAATGGCAACTTGGAGGCACCGGGTACTGAGACGAGTTTATCCGTAGTTTGCACAAGAAAACTGGGCAATACTGTTGCACCCCAACCCTCGCATGCGCTGCGAAAAAGTAGAAAAAGATCATTACTCCGCATCACAAAACGGCGTTTTTCAGCAAAATCCTCAAGCCACTGCTTTTGCGGAATATCAAACGTATTATGATCAAATCCAAGAAAAGTCCACTCTGAAGCGGGGCCTGCGATTGCATCAGGAGTTGCGTAAATCCCATATTCCAACTCAGCTAATGTACGGCTGACAAGTCCCTGTTCTGTTGGTTGTCCAATACGCAATGAAATATCCGCTTCCCTGCGAGCCAAATTGGCAAAACGCATTTCGCCCATCAACTCGAGATCAATGTTTGGCAGTTCTTTTCGTAATATTTTTAGCTTAGGAAGAAGAAAGTGACTGACTAAAAGCGGAGGCGCAGACACACGAACTTTGCCTGTCAAGCTAGCAACACCAAGCGCTGCTCTTTCAAATCCGAGCGCCTCTTCTTCCATACATTCAGCCAAGCTAAGTAATTCTCTACCTTCCGAAGTAATTTGCCAACCACGGGGAAGACGATCAAACAAACGAACTCGTAAAGCACGCTCAAGGGCATCAACACGACGACCAACTGTGGAATGCTCCACAACCAACGCCCGGGCTGCCGCTGATAAGCTCCCTTGACGAGCTACTGCGAGAAAATAACGAACATCATCCCATAACATGAGTTTTTCCGATTATTTATGCACATATATTGTCGAATTATAGCTCTATTCGACCATAAATAAACCGGATAGTATCTATCTCAGTTGAATTCTGGAGCAACAAACCATGAAGACCATAGCAGCATACAAGGCTCTCCCCATCGATCACCCTGAATCTTTATTGGATATAGATTTACCGATTCCAAATCCAAAAGAACATGATTTACTGATTAAAGTCAGAGCAGTGAGCGTTAATCCCGCTGATTACCGGGTTCGGAAGCGCATAACGGAAGGATCTACAGCCACAATCTTAGGCTGGGATGCATCAGGGGTAGTAGAAAAAGTCGGAGCGCTTGTCACTGAATATAAATCCGGCGATAAAGTGTTTTATGCCGGTGACCTCAATCGCCCCGGATGTAATAGCGAATATCAACTGGTAGACGCACGCGTTGTCGGTAGAAAACCCAAAACCATCGACCATGCACATACTGCTGCAATGCCATTAACTTCACTTACTGCCTGGGAGGCCATATTTGAAAGGCTGCAACTCCCCAAGGCGGGCAAACCTGTTGACCAAAGTTTATTAATTATCGGTGGTGCTGGCGGCGTTGGTTCGATGGCAATTCAGCTGGCTCAATTTGTACCTGGCTTAACTGTCATCGCTACGGCCTCGCACTCGGAGTCTAAACATTGGGTTAAAGATTTAGGGGCCCATTACATCATTGATCATAGCAAAGATATCTCCAAACAACTTACGGTACTTGGTTATGAATACGTTGATACCATTCTATGTCTTAACTCCCCTGATGAACATTGGAATGCCATATGTAATATCACTGCCCCAATGGGAAAGATATGCGGCATTGTCCCATTTCTGAAAGCCCCGGATATAAATCTACTCTTACACAAAAGTGCGAGTTTTATTTGGGAAATGATGTTTACTCGGACCATGTTTCAAACCGCAGATATAACAACGCAACGAAATATTCTCAATGCTATTTCTGAGATGGTGGATGCGGGATCACTACGAAGCACACTAAAACAAATTATTGGCCAGATCAACGCAGACAATCTGAAAAAAGCTCATGCGCAATTGGAGTCTAATCGCACGATTGGTAAATTAGTTCTTGAAGGCTTCAACTCACGCTCTATTAATCACTAAGGAAATAACATGAATACACTAGATACCGTTAAGCATTTTTTAGATAACGTTTTCAGCGGAAAAATGGAGGATGCACTTTCTATGGTGCATAGGAATGCCAAGATCATCCCCAGTCGCTCAGAAGCTGGAAACCGTAATCCACTATATGGGAGTTACGAAGGCCCGGAAGGAATGCGAGACATGTTTACAACCTTTGGCGAGCTATTAGAGCCAGAAAATTTCGATGTCGAAGATAGCTTTTTTGAAGGAGAGCATGCCGCAATGTATGGCAAGTTAATCCATCGCAGTCGCCAAACTGATAAAAAGTTTGCGAGTGACTGGGCATTGATATGTAGAGTAAAAGAGGAAAAGATTGTGTTCTATCATTTTTATGAAGACACTGCTGCATTGGAAGAAGCTATTAATTGAGTAGCCTACCAATCTTTCTGTCTAATTATAACTTAGATTTATAAAACGAACGCGTGATGTGGGTCACCCATTTCCCAACCCTGCTCAGGCCCGCATATATGCAGGCCTGAGCCTACTCCTGCCATCTATGTCAAACGAAATACCGTAGAGAGAACCCCTCTCCATACACTTGTTAGTCGTTTTTCCGGATAAAATTTATACAACCTACTTCTACAGTACTAGACAATGACATTAACCAATCCACTGTGGAAGTAATATCAGAAACTGGAATAGGCACTTATTATTTGAAACACCCCTTCTATTTTGATCGGTTCTAAGAGTTTGCACAGAACTTGCGGAAACTAGAATTATCGTATTATTTAAACGTTAATATCTAAAGTGATATGTCAGTTGCAGAGTATAAATTACGTAAGTGATACAGAACCCATTAGCTATAATGACTGACAATAAATAAAGTATAAATCGCACATAAATGCAAAAATTTCTTAAGGAGTTAAGTTGCTTCGAAGCGTATAGCGGAAAAAATTAGACGGTTCGAGGTGAAAGTCATAAATGCAAAGAAATTTACCAGTCAAAAAATGCACTGAGAACTAAGAGTGAACTTATCTATGTATATCACAACAAAGAATGTAATACCGTTCTAACTTAGAACACTCGAAGTTATTTTTATTAAAAAACTCTCTTTCTAATTTTCTTATCTCGAAGTAGTAGCTATACTAATTTAAAAAAATCAATCTAAACTAACAACAGGGAAGGTGGATTAATGTATATATATAGCAAATATCTTACGCCAATTTTATTAACGCTTACTATTGTGACGCTTGCAGGATGTTCAGATAGTGATAGCGACCCCGATACCGCTTCAATTGTTCCAGGAATAAATCCAGCTTTTGATACAATTACAGAAGTTGCAAGCAGTGCAGCTGCGAGCGGTACCTACAGTGCTATTGCGTCTACCGAATACTCCTATCAAGATGAGGTTATTACGTTAACAGAGGGGACGGTATCTTCTGGCGGACTATATTTAAAAATTACAGGTGATGCCACACTTGACGGAAACCAAAGCAGTTATACGGTTTATACTTTTGCTGCAAATAACGCCAGCTCAGTAGCAGCCAATGAATTAACCAGTACAGCTGTGCTCAGAGTCGGAAATGGTGATTCTGAAACATTTGATGCGGCAATTGCCAGTGTAGCAACGAGCACAGGTTTAAGTAGCAGCGATATCACATCAGCAACAAAAGCAGATGATCGAGAGGAAGAGCTAACGCAACTAATGCGTACACTAGCACCTTATTTTAGAGATGGCGCTGCCATACCAGGC
This sequence comes from uncultured Ectothiorhodospiraceae bacterium, assembly GCA_945787715.1. GTDB lineage: Bacteria > Pseudomonadota > Gammaproteobacteria > S012-40 > S012-40 > CALZJE01. The sequence continues at coordinate 27,494 of CALZJE010000038.1, forward strand.
ACAACAAATCCCACAAACATAGCTCTCGTTGAAGCACATGATTTGGAGAATATAGCCCTCGGCGCTCACGCTTACGATAATTGGTTGAAGGTGTGTTCAGCACAAGATTGTTCAGACAAACCCAGTACACCAGATGAAATAAAAGTGTCACAGTCTGATGAAAGCACAGTCGAATATGATGAATTTGTACGCTGCTCATCTTGCCATGGTTGGGATATGTTGGGAGAAAAAGGGGGGTTTGCTTTTCGTAGTCGCTCTCAAGATGGAGAATACATCAGTCGTCCAGATTCCGGAAGTGCCGGCACAAGTGAAAGCAGAGATATTTCAGCAGGCGGTGTTGAAACGGATGACATAATAAATGCCGGATCGACAAACCGCTATGCAAACAATCCCACTGCTACTCCTTTCGTCGCAGAAATAATATCTGCCGAAGATTGGAATGCCGTGTTAAACGTAGAGGGCACAAATATTAAAAAGAGCGATGAGCATCCAAATTTCGACTCAAGCGCTGATGGTCGCATAAACTCAGTTGCGCCCAGCAATGAAGTTATAGAGGCGCTAACAGCATTTCTAAACTATGAAGATGCCAAATGGAGTAAGGTATTTGAGTCTATTGAACCAGACACCAATTCAGAAACGATAGACCATACTTTAGTCTCAACAGCAAACTCCGCTCGCGGCGCGCAATATTATGCGACTTATTGTTTTCGTTGCCATGGCGCGCCGAACAATTCTGGCCCAAATCTTTTAAACGGCTTTAGTTCAACAGTAACCGGCAATTTTGCAACTTATTTGAATTCAGAAGGGAACCATAGCAGGTTAAGGTTTAGAGCGCAGTGGGGTAAAGCAGGCTCAGCCATGACGCGCACCAGATTGGGTGATCCTACATCCGCAGATGTTGCAGATCTTATGGCTTTTTTGCAGGGCGTTAATTTAGGCGATATCACTGAAGGAACGGGTTTTTCCCACTTGGGTGACGTTACAGCGGGTAACACTATGTATGACAACATTTGCGCCAACTGCCATAAAGCTAAAGTTTATGACACTACTAGCAAGTTTTTTGATCTTGATACAGGGGAATCTGTAACTGAACCTGACGAAGATTCAGTCGAAGCACCCGATCTCACTGCGAGACATTTTCGGATGCAAAAAGACTTGGGTGATCTCAGCGATATTATGGGCAGAGCCCCTAAACTGACACAACAAGAAATTAATGACCTTGCAGCGTTTTTATCATCTCCGTTGGTAGATGAAGCATCTGAGTCACTTTAGTAATGCTCAGTTGTTAAGTGATTCATACACCGGTTTCGAAGCGCTGGTTGGATAGCACAGCAGTCAGCTGTGCTATCTTCTGTGTTGAAGCCAATCGCGTATTAATCCTGAATGGTTGGGATTAACCATGAGCAATCATTCGTATCCTTCTTTCTATGGAAAAACGTTAATAACGTTTATCGTAGCTGCTTCGGTAGTTGGTCTGTTTTTAGTAGGCAGCGCGAATTATGTGCTTGAATCCACCAATGACATGGAATTTTGCATTTCCTGCCATTCCATGCAAACAAACTACGAGGAATATAAAGAGACAATACATTTTAAAAATGCCTCAGGTGTTCAAGCAACTTGCGCTGACTGCCATGTCCCCAAGCCACTCGGGCCGAAGTTATTGGCGAAATTATTGGCCGCCAAGGATGTCATGCATGAAATCCTTGGAACTATCGACAGTAAAGAAAAATTTGAAAAGCATCGTTGGTCTATGGCTAATGCTGTTTGGCAGAAAATGAAAGCCAATGACTCGCGAGAGTGTCGCACCTGCCACACAACGGCCGCAATGGATTTTAGTGAGCAAGACAAAACTGCCGCAAAAAAACATAAAAAGGCAACAGAGAATGGCAAAACCTGCATAGATTGCCATCGAGGTATTGCGCATGAGGAGCCTGATGAGCCAGATGAGGAAATGCATTAAATCGGATTTTTAAAGGTGCCACTAAAAAGGAACGCATTACATGATGTATAAGCAAGTCATCATTTTCACTTTGCTCGCAGTTTTTTTAAATCCACTTTCTGCGAATGCAACAAGTGCTGGAGAATTACTTGCCCTCACTTGTTCGAGCTGTCATGGCACGAAAGGAGTTTCACACGGCCCAGCGACACCCAGCATAGCTGGATTATCAAAAAATTATATTATTGCCTCCATGTTATCCTACAAACATATCGACAACTTAGACCATGCCCAAGATATTGTTGATGAAAGGAAAAATCTGGACGACGTAGTCATACTCAAACGTTCCGCAACAATCATGACACGTATTGCAAAAGCCTATAGTATCGAAGAAATCGAAAAACTAGCGGATTACTTTAGCTCACAAAAAATCACACTTGCAGTGCAAGACTCTGACAAGGATCAAGCAAAAAAAGGCGAAAAGCTCCATGATAGATATTGCGAAAAATGTCATGAAGAAGGCGGCATAAAGCCAGATGATGATGTTGGATTACTGGCAGGGCAATGGCAAGATTATTTGCGCAACAGTATGCATGATTTTCGTAACAGTGATCGTGAAATGCCAAAAAAAATGCGAAATAAAATTGATAAGATGGTGAAAAAGAAAGGTGCAAACTCCATTGAGGCGTTAATTCAATATTACGCCAGCCAGAAATAAACCCAGCAATAAGCGAAGGAAAATAAACATGGATAAAATCGACAGACGACGATTTTTAAAACTTGCTGGCTTTTCGCTAGCAAGTAGCGCATTATTTTTTTCGACTAAAGCGTTTGCTGATTCACAACGAATAGTTATAGTTGGCGGTGGCATTGCAGGAACTACAGCAGCAATTTACCTTAAGACACTAGTGCCAAACCTTTCCATCACGTTGATTGAAAAAAATACGAAATATACCGCAGGCATCATGAGCAATGAAGTTATTGCAGGTCTACGTGATATTAGCAGCATTACATTTGGCTATGAGAATTTGAATAAAATAAATATCAAGCTAATCAATGACGCTGCGGTAGAAATTGACACCAATGATCAATTGATTCATGGAAAAAAAGATAAGTACAAATATGATCGCTTGATACTAGCACCGGGAATTAGTCTCGACTGGCAATCTATTCAAGGCATCGATAATGCTAAAAATATTACAGGCTGGCAACGCGGCGTCGACGTTACAACGCTTAAAGAGCAAATCACAAATATAAAGAATGGCGGTAACATTCTTATCAGTATTCCTAAAGGGCCAATAAGTGGTCCTGCTGCACCTTATGAGAGAGCTAGCTTAATTGCTCATTACCTAAAGTCACAAAAATCGAAATCTAAACTCTTCATATTAGATGGCAATAGCCCATCTGAACAAACTGCTCTGTTTAAATCGATTTGGTCTCAAAAGTATAAAGATCTTATTGAACTACAGACAAATACTACCACTGAAGGTGTTGATGTGGGCAATAAAACAATAATCACCAATCAAGGAAAAATAAAAGGCGAAGTTATCAATATAATACCAGCACAACGAGCAAATTTAATTGCTCAGCAAGCAGCGCTAACAGATAAAGATGGTTGGTGTCCGGTTGATCAGCGTTCATTTTCTTCAACCAAAGCAGATAATGTTCATATTCTTGGCGACGCTATCAGCCCGGCATTAGGCTTAAGAAAAACAGCTCAATGCGCCAACTCACAAGCAAAACATTGTGCGCTAGCAATAGCTGCTACAATAACTAACAATGAAACATATAAACGGAGTATGCCATTGATTGATGTGGAATACAGTATCATTGCCCCGTCTTATGCGATATCCACCGTGCAAATACACAAACAAGCCAGGGAGGGTTTGAGATATCAACAGTTAGATACCCATGTAAAAGATGTAAAAGTCGCTGATAAAGCGCATAGAGAATATGGCTATGCAGTAAGTTGGTTTAATAATATTACTCAGGAAATATTCGCTTAATAAGCTATCAGCCATGCGCATACGACACGACTTCTTTATTACAATATTTTTTCTTGCACTTTGCTCAAGTTCATCTGTTATCGCAGAGGAGGAAATAGACACAGATTGGCGTAAACAAATCAATGCGCCTTATACAGATAAAGGAGCAGACCGCTGTTTAAAATGTCATGATGAAGATAATGAATATCCTGTCATGCCTTTGTTCAACAACAAGCACGGCCAATTCGCTAATCCAAACTCGCCAATGTCAGGTAAACAATGTGAGTCCTGTCATGGTCCTGGTGGGCTACACATAAAGCGTCCGAAGCGCGGTGAAAAACGTGCACCTATAATGAATTTCGGAAACAAGTCCTCCGCACCTGCTGCGGAGCAAAACAAAAAATGTTTACAATGCCATCAAACCTACGCAAGAATCGGATGGCAAGGTAGTCCTCACGAAAAGAATGGTCTTGCTTGTGCAAATTGCCATACGATTCATGTTAAAAAAGACTATGTTTTTGATAAACGCAGTCAGGTAAAAATATGTTATCGCTGCCACAAAAAACAGCGCAGTGAATTTCTAAAACCCTACGTTCACCCTGTGCGATTTGGGTTGCTTAGCTGTACCGATTGTCATAACACCCATGATTCATTAGCAGATAATTTGTTAAATACGCCAAGTGTTAACGAAACTTGTTTTCAATGCCATGCAGAAAAGCGCGGCCCTTATGTATGGGAACATGCGCCGGCTGCAGAAAATTGCGCCCTCTGCCACAAAGCACACGGCTCTAATCATCCTGCGTTGTTAAAACGACGACCACCGTTGCTGTGCCAACAATGTCATATGCAGCGCAACAATCATGCTAATGTACTTTACAATGATGCTGGCTTACCTGATGGTAGTGTGAAGGATAGAGGTAACTTTATGTTAGCTAAAGGATGTTTAAACTGCCACTCTCGTGTGCATGGTTCTAATCATCCTTCGGGTGTAAAACTAATGAGATAATGGGTAAACTGCTTATGCCTAACGCTTTTCATTTTCTCAGAAATATTTTATACAGCACAATATTTATTGCGTTCAGCATGTCTGTTTGTTTTGCAAATGAAGCGGAGGAATCCGGCATTGAACGTTGTAACTTTTGTCCAGATCTAGAGCCATATCTTGCCTCAATTGACTTGGGCTTTGCTTATGTAAGTGATGACAGTGCTAAATACAACGAATTTCGTGGTTGGGATCAAAAAGGCCTTATGCCAGTTTTGGATATTGAGCTAAGTTTATTGAACGAAGATGCTGATTACCTTTCGATAACAGCGTCCAATTTAGCACTTGGTTCGAGAGATATTTCCTTCGAAGGCGGTCAACAAGGTAATTATCGACTTGATTTTGATTATCAAGAAATAACACATTTACAACAAACGAAAACTAAGACACCTTATCTTGGAGTAGGAACTGATACATTAACGTTGCAGAGTGATTGGCAATCAGCTGATGACGTTAGCCAGCTTTCTGATCTTGAAGAGAACTTAAGCCCCTTCGATATCAAACAGAAAAGAAAGAGAATCAGTGCTGAAATAAGTAAGTCTTTAAATAAATCCTGGCAAACCAAGTTGGGATTCCAGCAAGAAACAAAAAAAGGAGTTGGCACCACTGGCGCAGCATTTGGCAGCTCGTACCTTAATGCTATGTCAGTAATTTTACCCGAGCCGATTGATTACGTAACACGTCAACTGAGTCTTTCTCTAAATTATTCAGGTAGCAAAATACAAACTGAATTAGGTTACCATAGTTCATTTTTTTATAATGAAAATGATTACTTAAAGTGGCAAAATGCTTTTTCCAATATTATTAATAATCCCTCTCTCGAACCGGTAGATGGTCAAATGGCTTTGCCGCCAGATAATCAACATCATCAACTCTATGCACGCCT
>CALZJE010000039.1 GCA_945787715.1 uncultured Ectothiorhodospiraceae bacterium
CTCACCTCTGTCGCTATCCCTATGATCTTGGCTGGCGAAGAATTTGCAGATTGTCACGACCTTGATAATAGTGATTGGCGCTTAAAAATGTCTGACCCCATCGATTGGCATCGCAAAGAATATAGTGGCCATAATGCTGTCTGGCATTCAGTACGAGAATTAATACAGTTGAGGAAATCACATGCCGCTTTACACCGAAATGAAATCGACTTTTTCTATTTCCATCCAGGTATTGATGAAAACAATGGGGAGCGTATATTTGCTTTTTGCCGAACAGATGACAAGCCGCTCGGTAGTTCAGGGCAAGTCGTGGTAATCGCTAATCCCAGCCATAAAAACTATCCTGTTTTTGATCTACCATGGGTATGGAATAATAATGAAAATATTGATGAAATTGCTGCTCCAATAAATCATTCAGAATTTGAATTTAGATCAAATGACAGCTGGGCAAGTATCTCTCTAGCACCATTTCAAGTGCGAGTGTTTAAAACATGACAATCATTACATCAAATATTCTTCGAGTTCTTTAACAGATAATGGTTTGCTAAAATAGAAACCTTGTGCCACCTGGCATTCATTATTTTTTATAAACTGGAATTGTTGTTCGGTCTCCACACCTTCAGCAATCAGTTGAAGATTTAAACTTTTCGCCAGAGCAATTATCGCAGTTATAATTGCTTCATCATTAGGATCAGTTGTGATATCACGCACAAAAGAGCGATCGATTTTTAACGTATCAATAGGAAACTGTTTTAAATAACTCAACGATGAATAGCCTGTACCAAAGTCATCGATAGATAGATGCAATCCCAATTCACTTATTCTATTAAGCGTGGAAAGAGTTATGTGATGATGCTCCATCAATAAACTTTCTGTGATTTCCAATTCCACATGCTGTGGGTTTATTTGGTGTTTAATGATTGACTGCTCAAGAATTTCTATCAAATTATTATTCTGAAACTGCCGACTTGACAGATTAATTGACATTTTAAAATTCGAAAATTTATCTTGCACTTTTTTTAACTGGGATAACGCTGTATCAATAAGCCATTCCCCCACTTCAACGATCAGCCCCATCTCTTCAAGCAACGGAATAAAAACATTAGGAGAAATAGAGTTCATACCCTCTGGGTGCCAACGCATTAGTGCTTCTGCACCAACAATTTGATTGATATTTACATCTATTTGAGGCTGATATACCAACTCAAATTCTTTTAGTTTTACTGCTCGTCGTAAACGCGTTTCTAATGTTAATCGTTCAAAAGCTTTTATGCTCATGTCGGACGAATAAAATTCATAGGTATTTCGCCCTCGATCTTTTGCACGATACATTGCAACATCTGCGTACTTCAACAATGTGCTTACATTATCACTATCATTTGGGAACAAGCTAATCCCAATGCTGGCAGACATAATTATTTCATGTCCTTCAAGATACATTGGATCAGAAATCACAGATAATAGCTTACCAACAATTGCTATTATTTCTTTCTGTTTTTGTATCTCTTCCAACAATATAACAAATTCATCCCCACCAAAACGTGCAACGGTATCTGTTGCACGAAGATTAGAATCAATCGTCGCGGCTATTTTCTGCAGAGATTTATCACCGACATCATGGCCCAAAGTATCATTAATAATCTTAAAATGATCAAGATCCAAAAATAAAATCGCAACCATTTTATTTTTACGTGTTGCCCGAACAATTGCTTGCTCAAGCCTATCCACTAGCATATTTCGATTGGGTAAATCGGTTAAGGAATCATGATCTGCAAGATGTTGCAAATACTTCTGAGCTTTCACACGCTCAGTAATATCAGTAATGCTACAGCGGATTAATAAACGTTTCTCATCAGGCAATTGTACCAAGCGCACTTCACACGGTATGGTTTGCTTGTCAGCATCGTAAAATATCCAGTCAAAAACCGGTGCTTCACCATCAATGGTTACAGAAATGTATTTTTGTATCAATGTTTCAGATAATTGGCCACCTGGCTGAAGCTCTGGACTAATGCTCAGATAGTTTTCCTGTTTTAATATGTTACGATTTTTCTTAAATAACTGTACCGCATTATCATTAACATCGCTGAATTTATTTTTATCAACATCAAACACGAAGATTGCCTCAGGTGCATGTTCAACCAGAGTACGAAAACGTGCTTCACTAACTTTAAAATTCTGTAATGTAATTAGGGTACTCAAGGAATCTGCAATGCGACGACTTATTTCAGTAAATAGCTCTTGTTCTTTGTCACTATAATCATGAGCTGATTCACAGTGATGGATTCCTAAAATCCAAGGTTGCGCCACTTTCGGTGACAATTTAATCAACATCTGTGATCTGACGTTGAATTTGACTGTCTCAGCTGCGGATGCAAATGACTTATCATGATCAGCGTTAAACACCACGGGGCCATTAGTCGCTGCGACTGCGGCAAAAATGGATTTTACTTCTTCAGACACTGGTATCTCGACACCCACTTCAGCGCCAGGCCACTCAGGTCTTGTTCTAGTGATTGGTATACTCCAAGTTTCTGCGTGTGGATCACAGGGATATAAGAACCAGGCACGTGAACAATCAAATATCTCCAACATCTCTTGAAGAACGTGGTCCAACATTTCATTAACTGAAAGTTCGCTAACTGTTATCCGACTAATTCGCTCCATAGAATCTAAAAAGCGTAAATGAGATATCATCGCTTCATCTGCAACCTGGAGTGAAGTAATATCGTTAAGCGTACAAACAACACATTCCAAGACAACACCTCTTTTGTCAAATTGAGGTGATGCGTTTACAGATACCCAGTGCTTCGTTTTTTTTACCGGGTGAATAATCCCTATCACAACATCGTTAACAGGCTTTCCTGAATCGATAGCAAGAGAAACAGGGTGTTGTTCCGTAATAATGGGCAAGCCATTTTTGTCCAAGGGATGAAACCAGCCTCCCACATTAACCTGTTTGTTTAATTCTGCTTTATCTACACCTAATATTTTTTCCGCAGCGGGATTCACTTCTAAAATATGCCCACTGGCATCTTGATATATAACACCTTGAACCAATGAATCAAAAAGTAAATGATAACGCTCTTTACTTTGACGCATGTCATTTAACATCAGCATATAATTTAATGATTCCCCCAAGCGATTCGCAAATTCGGAGAATATAAGAATATCCTGATCACCAAAACTAGGATGTTTTTCACAATGATGAATACCTAACACCCATGGTTTTCCAAGCTTAGTGTGAATGACAACGGACAACTGAACATTTACCGAAAACAACTGCATCATTTCTCTGAATTCAGTACCTTTTTTTATATCAGAAATAAGAGGCTCATCCTGCTCCAAGAATACAGTTAATGATTTTTTCATCTCTTCATCAATTGAAATGGGGGTCTTCAATTGAAATGCACCTGGCCAACCTGGTTTTGTCCGTTCCATTTTTACTTCAAAGAGTGATGCCTCAGGATCACAAGGGTGGAACAACCAGGCACGATCGCATTCAAAAATATCTAACATGAGATCCAATGATAATTCCAACATCTCTTCAAGAGTTGCTGCTTCATCACATATTTTGTTTAAGCACTGTAGAGAGTTATAAAAACGAGATTCAAACCCGTCTGGTTTTATTCCATTTCCTTGGTTCACGCGGCGTCCTCGATGCTAGCGATCTAATCCTAATTAATAGATCTCAACAAATCCTTGTTAAGTTTGAAATGCTAACACCATTAAACCTACATACCAGTTAAAAGACAAGTTAAATAAAAAATTAGAGGAATGAAATATCTCATTGTTTCAATTATGCAAAAATGGAGATTTTCCTTATACACCAAAATAGAGTTTATCACTATTCATTGTCTATTAAATAAACAAAGTCTATTAAACAAACAGAGTCTATATGAAAGAAATGATAGAGACTTTGACACCGAAAGAGTGCAACACTTTATTTCTTCCAAACTAATCCACAAAAGTTCTACACTAAAATCAACTCATAAAAAAAGGCAGCCCAAAGGCTGCCAAAAGGGTGGAGAATTAAGGCCTCAATTAGTCGTCATCATCCGAATCATCGTCATCCGAATCATCGTCATCCGAATCATCGTTATCCGAATCATTGTCTTCCGAATCGTCGTCATCCGAGTCATCATCGTCTTTAATCGAGTCGTTATCAGTGTCCTTGTTATCATTTTCATTACTTTGATCTTTGTCGCTATCATTTTCATCATCAAAACTAATGATAGTAAACTCACCATTTTCATCGACCTCGACTTCTATCTCAACCCGGTCACCGATAGAAATACTCGAAACATCAATTTCACTTGAAACGTCATCATCTAAATAGACAGTTGTACCGTTTACTTCCATCTCGTTATTACTAACTATATTAGTTACAACACCTTCTATATCCAATTCGTCATCATCATTTTCATATTCAAATGACTTTCCATTGGCGTGTTCTATCTCGATTTCATAGGCGATTAAATTATCGTTTGAATCATAACCGTCAATACTTTTAACTTCCACATACGCGCCATCGACCAACTGTGAAACTAATGATTGAGGAAAATCTAATGGCTCATACACGACACTTAATTCACCAATCATGAAGTTCGCATCGCTACTACTGTTGATTTTTCCTTCTACCTCAAACTCTTCTTCAGTATCATTAATCTGGCTTATTTCGATTCGAGTTGCCCAAACTTCTCCATCGCCATCAGTATACCCACTAACTTCTACGACAAAATCTGCCATGATATCGTCGATATTGACTGTTGAACCATCATCACTGTCAATTACAGTATCTGAATTGATGTAAACAGTTTGCCCCATCACTTTGATCGTGCCATCAACATCAAAATTATTACTGACTACTATTCCAGATAACTGCTTATCATAATCAACCGATAACGCATAGCCAGTTCCATCTTGTTTATCTGTGCCGGAGACAGTTACCACCATGCCTAATTCAAGCTCAGAATAATCAACCTCTTTACCATCAACATAAACTTTCGTATTTTCTGTATCAAATACAACATCGTTAACTTTAAGTGTCTCAAGATCAGTGATAACACCCGTATAAGTTTTTTTAATCTCATCAGTAACAGTTTTACGTGCTTCCTCTTTTTTCTGATCTATCGCTTCTTCCTCAATATTACAGGCACCCAGCGATAATGATGCAATAAGAGTGACTAATAATTTTAATTCGGTTTTCATTTCCATGACTGCTCTCCTAAATTATCAATATTAATAATTAACACTGCTTTTTTTCTATTCCCAAATCTTTCTCTGCTTTATTAGCAGAGAAAGTAAACATTTTTTTCACATAATCGTGACCAGACATGTGGTGAAGAATTGCTACACCACCGTGTCCAATCCAATAAGCCCAAACTAACGTGGCAATTCCTTCGTGAACTTCTGCAAAGGCTTCTGCCAGCGCTCCTGGTTCACCATGCTCAGGAAAAAGGATAAACAACATACCACCTGTTGCTGCGATGCCTGTTACTGATAACAATCCCAAGCCATGAATAAAACCTGGTAAACCACCTCTCACCCCACCTTTCGGCATTTCCAATCGCAACAAACCTTTTGCTTCACTTATCACTTGTTGGCGCGCTTCAGCTCTCCAGGGAAATAGATGTTTTAAACCACCATCAGCATGATTAATAACTGACCACACCCAATGCATTAAAACTATCGCCAATGCTGTTAAACCAATAATTTCGTGTGCTTCAAATAAGGCTTTACCGAGCTGTGAACCCTTGTCATCTGGTGTAACCATCCCCAAACTAATTAACAACTGTAAGGTCACGGTCATCACTAAGCCGATATGTAAGAATTTTGTTGGTAAACTCCAATTTTTTTGCGTTTCCATTTCACACCTCTTAATATTCTTAATCTGTTTTACTTCTGTCTAATATCATTATCGTGTATTGACCTTTCCATTAATTTGCCAAAACATTACAAATTAGTAATGTTTCATAAAGACTTTGAAAAACACGTGAAATCATTGAAATTAAAGGCTAAAATTAAAGTACAAACGCAGCAAGGGCTGAAAATTACAATGCATATACTGGTCATAGAAGATGATATAGAAGCGGCCTCTTACGTTATCAAAGGATTAACTGAAAGCGGTCATTTAGTACACCATTCAGCTGATGGAAAAACCGGGCTTGGTCAAGCATTGACAGCTGACTATGACATTATGATAATTGATCGCATGCTTCCCGAACGAGACGGACTATCAATCGTCGCCGCATTACGTGCAGCAAATATCAACACGCCAGTTCTGATATTGAGCGCACTTGGTGAAGTAGATGATAGAGTAGAAGGACTAAAAGCTGGCGGAGATGACTACCTCACTAAACCGTATGCATTTTCTGAATTGCTCGCACGTATTGATGCTCTATCACGAAGACGAAACCCGGAACAAACAATCAATAAATTAAAACTCGCCGATTTGGAAATAGACTTACAAAAACATAAAGTCAAAAGAGCAGGAAAAACCATTGCATTACAACCACGCGAATTTCGTTTACTTGAATATCTCATGCGGCATGAAGGACAAGTCGTCTCACGAACAATGTTATTAGAACAGGTTTGGGATTATAATTTTGACCCACAAACCAATGTGATCGACGTTCATATTAGTCGTCTACGAAACAAAATAGATAAAGGTTACGACACTCCACTTTTACACACCATTCGCGGTGCAGGATACAGCTTACGTGAAACTGCATGAAACCTCTGCTTTTCGTATGGCACTCCGCTTTGCCGGGCTGTACTCTCTTATCGCCATTATCGCGCTCAGTTCGGTGTATTTTGTTATGCTTCAAGAATTCAAAGCACAGGTTGATCGTGAACTTATACACGAAATTGAGGAGTTAACCACACATTATAATCAATACGGCAAACAATCCCTCATCCAGCACATAAAAAACCGGCAACAATACGGCCGTCATCTTCATCATTATTATGCAGTTGCTGACTTAAAATTTAATCACCTCTCTGGAAACAATTTTCTCACAACAATCATTGAATCAAAAGACAACATCAACCACTCCCTAACTTTTTTTGATGCATTTGACATAGTGCATGATGAAGAGGACGACAGTCGATTAAGAATTTTAAGTAGAAAACTCGACACGCTTTACCTGCTCACCGTGGGCCAATCTAACAGCTCCATAGAAGAACTTCAGGAATATACACTTTCTGCCGTTTTCATCGCAGTCATCGTCTCTATATTGTTGACCCTTGCCATTGGTATATACATGAGCAAACAGGCTTTGAATAAAATATCGAGAATCAATAGTGGGCTTGAAGAATCTATCAATAGTAATTTTAAAAAACATTTAGCCATCCCTACTAGGGAAGATGAGTTCCATGAGCTCTCACTAAAATTAAACCTGATGCTTGAACGAATTGAAAGCCTTTTAACAGGTATGCGACAAGTCACCGATAATATTGCACATGATCTAAGAAGTCCTCTTACTCGATTGAGAAATAGACTCGAAGTCACTCTATTACAATCAAGAAATGAAGACGAATATAGGCACGCAATGGAGAAAGCTATCGATGATAGTAGTGATCTATTAAAAACGTTTAATTCATTGTTGAGTATTGCTCAAGCTGAAGCAGGTGTTAAACGTAATGACTGGATAGAGGTAGATCTCACTAATCTGATGGATGAGTTAGCCGAATTGTATCAACTTGTTGCTGAAGAGAAGAAATTAGATTTTTCGTGGATAAAACCTGAACCAATTTTTTTTAAGGGTAACAAGCAACTGCTCGCACAAGCGATCAGCAACCTACTTGAAAACGCCATAAAGTTCACTCCTTCGGGGGGAGCAATTACACTTCGGGCTTTTATAGAAAATAATATGATTTTCATCGGTGTATGTGATACCGGCCCTGGTATTCCAAATAAAGACAAAAATAAAGTCATTGATCGATTCCAGCGACTTGATAGTGCCAGAAGCACCCCTGGAAATGGATTAGGTCTCAGCCTGGCAAATGCCGTCGCAACGCTACACGACGGCAATCTACAACTCAGTGACAATCATCCCGGTTTATGTGTGTTACTCTGTTTTGTAGCGTCAGGCTGATTTCTTGAATCCGTTTTGGGGCACAGGTACTTCCAACCAAAAAACTGCGCCTTTGGATTTATCATTGTAATACCCTACCTTTCCACCATGCACATCAATTATTCTTTTACTTATTGTCAAGCCTAGTCCAGTTCCAGCGACTTTTCGCATTGAAGAAGAATCTGCCTGACTAAACGGTAAAAATATTTTTCCTTTAAAATCTTCAGGCACACCGTCACCATTATCTTTAACGCTTATCCTCACAAAACCATCGCTTAAGGAAACTGATATTTTGACAACACTGTTTTCCGGTGAAAACTTAATTGCATTAGAAATATAATTATCAATTACCTGATGAATCCTGTGCGCATCGGCATAGATTTTAAGTCCGTCACCACCGAATTCATCACAAACAATTGACACATTAAATTGCTGACTATATCCAAAGTTTCTTTCTATTGCTTGATAAATTATCTCTTTGACTTCAATAGACTTCAAAGCTAGGTCAAACTTCCCTGAAGATAGCTTCTGAAAATCGAGCAAATCATTTATTAAAGATCCCAAACGTTCACTGTTTGAAAGCGCCATATTTACCATGCCCTTCACTTGCTCTTTATCTCCATCTAATTTACCAGAAGATAGAAGTTTTAAAGCACCAAAAATTGATGTCAAAGGAGTACGTAATTCGTGACTAACTGTTGATATAAATTCATCTTTCATTTTATCAGTGTGCTTAAGCTCTTCGTGGGTAATCTCAAGTATTGATTTTGCCCTTTCGATTTCTCGACTATAGTTTTCAAGAGAATGAGTCTTCTCCTCGAGCTCAATTGTACGTTCTTTCACCCGGTCTTCCAGTTTATTTTTTGCCTCCAATAGTTTCTGTGTTTTATCATCAAAAGATTTGGCCAACAATTCAAGCTCATCATCTGTTCCTACTGGTCCTGACGGATGAATCCCCTTTTGTACTCTGTCAATTAAACTAACGATTGGTTCGGAAAGGTTTTTCCCAAGCCTTGCGGCAACGATGATGATAAGAAGAATACCAATTAAGCCCAGAACAACCATCTCCTTTAATGAGGATAAAACCGGCTCTCTTGCAACTGCTTCAGGTACAAAACTGGAAAACTCTACTGGAAAAACTGACAATACCGAATCGGATTTTATTGGAGCATATTCAACTACACTGGTTTTTTTCTTATCACCTTTAGTCACTAACCAGTTGTTTCCAATCCTCAACTCATATCCATATTCATCCCCATAACTGATAGATTCAAAGATCTGCTCCGCGCTAATTAAAATCGCAATACCACCTTGTTGTGTATGGTAATAAATTATCGGCACAACAACAATAAATGAGTCAATGCTCTCCACGAATTTAGTAGTCAACTTCCCAGAACCCAGCGCTTCTGTCGTTAATTCCTGCCTGAACCAATTGCTAGCTTCCTCACTATCCATCGCAATAGCACGTCCTGCAAAGTCAAATGCAACAACAGAACTAATACCCGGTGTGCGTGATAATTCTGAAATTGCTAATGGAAAGTAGGAAGACCTGCCGGACACATCGATCAAACTATTGACTGCCAATGAACTTGCGGAAAATGCTTGGGCACTTTCAATTAAATAGGATAGACGAAGATTATATTGATCTAGTCGGTATTCTGCTGATAAAGAGAGTTCATGTCGAACCTGATCATTTATTCGATAAATCGCTAGAATTGATGTACCGGCAACAAGTAAAATGAAAAATATCAATACCATCATTCCAATGGTAAAAATAAAACGTTTTTGAATATTTGTTGTTTTGCTTGCTTTCATAATACCCAATAACCCTATAAGGGTACCAGTACGCCATCTTTATATCTGGCGAGGAAAAAATTACTTTCATCAAGTGCATCATGACGTTTTGGAGTAAAGGCGGGGCGATAGTTTTTTACCAAGCCTTGATAACTACCCAAAGATTCTAACGCACGCCGCACTTCATCTGAGTCTGAACTTTCTGCTTTTTTGACTCCAAGGGCAAGTAAATGCATTAAGTCATAAGCATGGGCAGTTCCAGTTGAGGAGACAATTTCATACTCTGACTGAATATTGTATTTTTCTTTATATTGTGCAACAACTGACTTTGACATCTTACTGTTGTTATTAATAAAGCTGAATGTTTGTAACACACGGAGATCAACTTTATCAATTGCATCGTCAACCATCTCAATAAAATTTCCGCCAGTAATTCCCCAGTGAGAAATCACGGGAATCTGGTGATCATGCGCGGCAATTTCTTTAACAAAGCCTGCCGCCTCAACAGGATTACCTACATAAATAATGACTTCCGATCCCGATTCGTATATTTCATTAATAATCTGTTTGTGATTTCCCACCCCCCAGTCAAACCACTTTGTTAACGCTGGCTTTAAACCTCGTTTTTCCAGCTCTTTAATCAAAGCATCATGATTACTTCTTCCCCAACCATTATTGGATAACAACAGAGCAACCTTTTTTGATTCTTCCAGTGCCTTTGGCAGCAGAAAACCCGCTGCAAACTCATCCCTTACAGACACTCTGAAAACAAAGTTTGGATCATATCCATTATCCACTATTTTAGTTGCTGCTGCCCAGGGGTCGAGAAACAACAACTTTTTGCGATGAATGATCTCCAGCTCAGATAATACTACCGGGCTGCTTATACCGCCGAACACAGCAAGTAAATTAGGAATTTTTGAAAAACGATCAAGATTATCAATTCCGCGTGCACTTACCATAGAATTATCTCTAGCAGTCAATACGAGTTTCTTTCCTAGTAAACCGCCTGCACTATTGATTTCATCAATCGCAATTTCTATACCACGCCGTATCGCTAATCCAGACAAGAGAGAATTCCCAGCCAAATCGGCATCTAACGCTATAACAAGCTCATTACCTGAATAAACACGTCCCTCATCGATTGTTTGAGTGATGCGTTCAATAATGTCTGAACCTATTCGCATTCGATATTTTTCAATCACTTTTTGCGTTTTTTCTTTCAACTCATTCCGCAGATCTTCAGAAAACTCTGATATCAGAATTGGGCTTTTTTCCATTTCCTCAAGAATTCGAAGCTCGGCTTGATGAACTTCTTGCCACTGATACTCCGCAGCTTCTCTCGCAGAAGACAATAAAATTTCCTGGATATCCTTGGGCAATGCATTAAAATTTTGTTTGGAAAATGCCAAAACCTGTGCAAGATAACCATGATTGCTGAGAATTAAGTGTGGCTGTACTTCATGGAATTTTTTACCGTAAATTGAACCCAACGGATTTTCCTGACCATTAACAACACCTTCTGACAAGGCATTTCTTGTTTTATCAAAATCCACAACCAGTGTCTTTGCACCCCATGACAGAAATTGATCGCTAATTACTTCACTACGCATAATTCTGAACTTCATTGACGCCAGATCTTTAACGGATTTTATCGGTCGGTCAGTGGTAAATTGTTTAAAGCCACTCTCCCAATAGGCAGCACCAATCAAATTATGCTTTTTCAGTAAGTTTAGAAGATCAAGACCAATCTTGGCACTCATTACTCGATGAGCTTCACTAGTTGTAGCAAACAAAAACGGAAGATCTAATACCTGGATAGCAGGAATAGTTGTTGAAAGTTTTGCAGTAGGCGGAAGAATAATATCCAATTCACCATTTTGCGCCATTGAGATCATTTTATAATCATTACCCAATGTTTGATTTGGAAATATCTCAATAGCTACCCGGTTATTAGAGCGCGATTCAACCAATTCTACAAATCTAAGTGCACCTCTATGATGAGCACTGTTTTCAGGCATGTCATGCCCAAATCGAAGTTTAAATACAATAGGATCATTATTAGTTTTTACCTCAC
Organism: uncultured Ectothiorhodospiraceae bacterium; assembly: GCA_945787715.1. Classification (GTDB taxonomy): domain Bacteria; phylum Pseudomonadota; class Gammaproteobacteria; order S012-40; family S012-40; genus CALZJE01. The sequence continues at coordinate 11,950 of CALZJE010000039.1, forward strand.
CATCCTCATACGAACAACCGTTAAGGAGTGTCATCAGCGAGATACACAATAATAAAACTAATGTTTTATTTATTACAGGTAAAAGGTAATGGTAAATATGCATTGATAAAACCTTTATAAACTTACACTTTATCTTCCATGATTATACTACTTTTGTAAAATTATGAGATATATCGACACTCTACATTTAATATGAACATATCGACATTAATACCGATAAAGATAATACCTAACAAACTCGATATAAATATTATGCGAAAATATACACTAAAAATCATTGCTTCTAAACTGAAAGCACTTTTTATCTTTGTACTATGATTGTTAGCTTACTATCGCGTATCCGGAAGGAATATGATGAAAAAACATACTGCAGGTATAAAACGTTCAGCTTATATTTTTATAATTACCCTAACTTTATTATCTGCAAACAATGCATTCTCATCTACAAGTTTTAACTATTACAAAGATGATCGTGACTTCGACACAATGGGTATTTTTATTTCTGAGAATAATTTGTCACATGGTTTTTCTATTTGGGGTTTTACCGATTTCCACAGCGATCAAAATACTCAAAATAAACGCTCAGACTTTACGCACTCTTTTTCTGAATACAGACTATCAAACAACCTTATTTCACACTGGGTAAATATAGAAGGTTTAGGGCTACAAATTGAATACAATGACTCTTCACCAGGAATTGACAATACAGTATGGCGATTAGGACTTACATACAAATACATTATTTCAGATCAACATTGGATACAGTTACGTGCTTTACCACTACAGGATAACGCAGATAGTCAAGCAAGTTTGATTTTCAAGTTTACGTTGCATCCGCGAATTACTTTTACGGGATTTGCTGATTACAATATAAAAAGCGGTAAAGAAAATCTCTGGGTCGTTGAACCTCAGTTCAATTTTCGTGTACTTGAAAATACCTGGTTGCTATTGGAATTACGATACAATGACTTTGAGAGGAACAATTCCCAACTAGACGGTACTGGGGTAGCAGTTGGATTGCGTTATGAACTGTAGCATCAATTTTATATCGACAGCTAAACCCTAACGTTGCAAGCAGCGAGGAATTCGGATTTTAGTGATGGATTTAATAGCCAATTGATGTTCCAAATATCCTTGGATCCGATTTAAACGATTCGCTCAAGTACTCCATGAGCAGATGAATTCGTTCAACCTTACGCAAATCTGCATGTGTTAATAACCATAAATCGCTGAATTGTGCTTGCGGACATTCAAAAAGCCGTTTTAATTCTGGTCGAGCTTGGTCATCCGGTAAAACCGCCAAACCCAAACCCGCCTCAGCCATTGCAGCCATTGCAACCAAGTCATTACTTCGTGCTACTTGTGAACTCGGATACTCTTTATCTAACCATTGAAACGCCGGGAGATTACTCATATGACCATCCCCGCCAATCAATGGATAATCGTCCAGATCTGCTATATTTTTTGCATGAAGCTTACGCTTGTTTCTCGCAGTATAAACTCCCCAATGAAATTGACAAATTTTTCGGCCAATAAGATGTTCTGGTGGATTGGGAGTTGCCCTAACAGCGATATCCGCTTCTCGCCGTGTTAGACTAAAATCTTGGTTGCTTACCACTAATTCAATTTCAATCTCAGGATATAGTGCATGAAACCCAGTAAAGTATTTAGGCAAATAACGATATGCAATGTTATCTGGAGCAGTAATTCTCACTTTACCTGTGAGCGTTTTATCATATCCACTTAACACACGCTCAAGATCATCAATCTCAGTTGCGATATTTTCACCCCGAGAATAAAGTGATATTCCTACCTCTGTTAAATGATATTGATTGTCGATGCGATCAAACAGGCGACTACCAACACTCTCTTCAAACTGCGCCAAGCGCCTGAATACTGTTGAATGATTAACACCAAGCTTCTTTGATGCTGCTGATAAACTCCCTTCTCGCGCAATCGTTAGAAAAGTTTTTAATCCATTCCAGTCCATAAATAGCCTATGCATTTTTGCAATATTGATTTGTATATATTGCCAATTGTATTGCATATTTACAACACCTAAAATAGCCATTATTGGTATTAAGCTGGGAGACAACCGATGAACCCTACTTTCAAATTAGTGAGCCACAAACTTTGCCCTTATGTTCAACGCTCAGCCATTACACTAGAGGAAAAGAACATTGCCTACGAGCGAGTCGATATTGATCTGGATAATCCACCACAATGGTTTCTTGATATTTCTCCATTAGGAAAAGTTCCACTACTCATTGTTGATGACCAACATGTCTTATTTGAATCAGCGGTAATCACTGAATATCTCAATGAAGTAACAGAAGGATCGGTACATTCAGAGGATCCGTTAGTTAAAGCAAATCATCGTGCCTGGATTGAATTTGGCTCAAACATTCTCGATCACATCGGAGGGTTATATTCAGCACAAGATAAAAATACATATCAAGAAAAAAAGCAAACGATTCGGACTAAACTAACACAACTAGAAGCAGCCCATAGTGGAAATTCATACTTTGGTGGAAATCAATTCATGTTAGTTGATGCTGTTTATGCAACAATTTTCCGATACCTGTCCGTTTTTGAAAAACATATCGACTTTAATATTGATGCTGGTTTAAATAAAATTCAACATTGGCGTACACAACTAAAAAATAGAGCGTCGGTTAAAACTGCAGTGCCTTTAAATTACGAACAGCTGTTATTGGAATTTATTAAACAAAGAGGGAGCTATATGAGTAGTTTAATCCAATAAATCCAGTTTGAGATGCAAATAGTTTTTGCTCGCTTTTACAATCGGCTGCAACCTGGCCCGCTAATCACGCTTCGTCCGCCAGCATGAGGGTTAACTTGTACCTGAGTGCTGATACGTTCTTTAAGAGTGGGGACATGTGAGATTACACCAATAAGCTTGCCATCCTGTTGCAGGGCGGCAAGTGTTTCCAATGCAGTGTCTAATGCTTCTTCGTCCAAGGTCCCGAATCCTTCATCCAGAAACAGTGAATCAACCCGAACATTTTTACTGGCCATGTGAGACAGACCAAGCGCTAGCGAAAGACTAACGATAAAACCCTCCCCACCTGATAGGTTCTTGGTTGAGCGAATTTCACCTGCCTGATAATTATCCACTACATTAAGTTCCAATGGTTGCACATCATCTCGGATCAGAAGATAGCGATTGGTCATTTTTTGCAATTGTCGATTTGCATGACCAATCATCATTTCGAAAGTCAAACCTTGAGCGAAGTTACGATATTTTTTTCCATCAGCTGAGCCAATGAGTTCATGCAACACGTCCCAACGTGAACATTCTTTTTTTTGTGCATCTATGGCCTTAGTTCGTTCTTGCTGTTTGCGTCTCAGGTTTTCATTATCTGTAAGCTTCTGCTGAATGCCACCGAGTTCTTGTTGAAGTATTTTCAAACTTGCAACAAGACTTTCCAAGATCTGCTTTAATAAAGCATGTGACTGGTCGGTCAACTGCTTTTTACGTTCGGCATCCAACAGAGTCGATCTATCCTCATATTTCGCATGCAATGTAGTATGCTCTGTCATTAAATGTTGCTCTTTCTGTACGAGTGTTTTACGCTCATCTTCAGATAAACGAGCAGCCAGATAGTTAGCTTCATCGCTAAAATTAAATGTTGCAAGTCGTGTAATAAAAGCATCTTCCTTAGTCTTCAATTTATCTGCCCTGCTTAACATTGTTTTATCTTTTGCTTCAATTCTGTTTTTTGTATTGGTCAGTTCCTGAGTCACGGCACTAAATATTTGTTTCGAATGTTCCAGATGCTTCTCGGCTTTTTCAATTGAAGTAGACAATCGAACCTCCTCATCATCGGGTTTTTTATCGGCGAAAAGCGAATGCCTTTCTTGAGCTAAAGACTCCTGTTTATTTTTCAGCTCAGCAACTATATTTTGCTGCTTCTTTAGCTCACTTTCGAATTTGGTAACTTGCTCCGTTTGATGCTGGGTGTGGAGCTCTAAGGTTGCTATTGTTTTTTCCAGGTTGCTTAACTGATCTAGCAAAGACAAGCGGCGTAGCCGACGTAAACTTAACTCGCTTTGGATTTCACTCATCCTATCCATAGTCAGACTTTTAACACCGTATGGTTCGATATCACGCAGGGTATCTTGCTCGGCTGTTTGAAACTGTTTGCTGATTATTTCCAGTTCGTTTTTCAACCTATCAATTGTTTGTTCGACAGTTTCTTTTTTATGTGCAGCTGTTTGAGTATCTCGTTCTAACTGAACGACCGTATTCCTTAGCTCTTCCTGTGATTGGCGTAAAGATCCAATCTTTTTTTCATGCTCGTCGATAATCCACACTACTTTCGATGTACGTTTCAACTTATCTTCGTTCTGTTGTTGTAAACGCAGTAAAATCCCTCCTGAAATATCTCCCGACTGTTCATCAAGGCCAGCTACTGAAAGAAGCAAAAGCCCATCCTTTATCTGAAGCTCTTCCATTGCTATCTTATTCGTAGTTTCATGTTGTCGAGTGCCAACTTGTTCTAGATCTTTTGAAGTTTTTGCCTGTTTAATCATTAACGCAGAAAGTGTCTCACTGGCTTGTTTAAGCTCAGCTCTTACACGATTTAATGCAGTTGTAGATTCATCAGGAATCGGAATATTTCCTTTAGCAAAGGGATGATCCTCCGCACCACAAAGTGGGCATGGTTCTCCATCTTGCAACTGATGTCTGGCTTCTTCATAATCTTGGATCTTTTTAAGCAACGTTAACTGAGTTTCAAGTAGCTCTATTTCACGCTCACAGACGGAACATTTCTCTGTTTGCTCTTTGATATTGAGGTCTAATGAAGATATTTCGGTAATCAGTGTTGAATGTCGAATATTGAGTTCACTGGAAGTCTGTCGAGAATCTGCCAGGGATTGAACCGCCCCACTCACCTTTTCCAGCAGTACTGTTCTATCTTTCAATTCTATTAAATCATTTCGCCAAGCTGTGATCTCTCGATCATCCAATACCAGCTTCAGTTCATTTTGTTGCTTATCATAGGCGCTCCGCATGACGTCCAGCGCTTTCCTTTGTGGCTCCAACTTCGTTGATTGATCACACCATAAACGATGGGCTTCAATTTTTTGTACTTCGGCAGAACCAAGCTCTTCCTGTTTGTCCTTTTTCTTCTTATCAAGCTCGTAAAGAACATCAAATCGATTTCGAATGCCAGCAAGATGTTCGATCAAGCCTTCATCTGCAAGACTGTTATCGAGATCTTCATTCATTTTTCTAACGTCAATTTTTTTCGCATCGAGATCACGACAATCTTGAAGTTGCTTAGTGTGAGCTAAATTGAGAGATTTATTTATCTCAGTAATGATATTTTCAGTATTATTCACCGCAGAATATTTTTCGCGAATCTTGAAATCTAATTCCCTAACCTGCTTGATAACAAGCAGCGTTTCCTTTTGTATTTGTTTCTTTTGAGTCAGGTCTTCAGTAGCAGGCTTCAATATCGACTCAGCCGTTTGTACTTTCACTTCCTGTTCAGGAAGTATCTGCCGACATTCGCTGAACTCCTTCCGATCCTCATCTTGTTCACGTCGAATTAAAGTGAGCCCAACGTATTCCCCCTCCAGTTCTAAAGCACGCTTAGCACATTCTAGTCTTTCAAGATCAGGCTTAAATACATCTTGGCGTGTCATCAAATCCTGTTTATTTTCTTCGAGTAAGCTCAACTCTTTTTCTAGTTGTGATATGCCATCTAACCAAGTGATTTCCTGATTTTTCAGTTTAACCTGTTTATTAAAGTCACTTTCCTGAGTAGTTTTCTGCTCCAGGCTCACTCTTAACTGCAGTTCATCTTCCTCACTCAACAATTGCATTCCCGCCAGTTCTGACTGAAGTGCATCCAGCTTTTTACGTTCATCCGAGCGTTTTTCATGAACACGAATAGAAATTCGGCTGTAAATCTCTGTTCCCGTAATTTGCTCAAGAATGGGTGCACGATCATCAGGTGCGGCTTGTAGAAAGGCTGCAAAACCGCCCTGCGCGAGTAACATAGAGCGTGTAAAACGATCGAAGTCCATACCAGTTGCTTGTTCAATCTTCTCGGCAACACCACGAAGTTTGGCTTCTATAATTTTTCCGGTATCGGCTTCAGCAATTTCATGTTTAGGATTTTGTAAATCACCATCCGGCTTCTTGCGAGACCTGTGCTGGCTCCAGTGACATCGAAAACGGCCTGCTTGTGTTTCAAACTCCACCTCGGCAAAACACTCACCCGTTTGCCGAGACATGATTTCATTGCCACTCTTACCAATTCTATTAAGACGAGGAGTACGACCATAAAGCGCCAAACAGATTGCATCCAGAATTGTTGTTTTCCCAGCACCAGTAGGACCGGTAATCGCAAAAATACCATCAGATGCAAACGCAGGATGGGTTAAGTCAATTTCCCACACGCCGACAAGTGAGTTTAGGTTTTTGAAACGAATTGTGAGGATTTTCATTATCTAACTTTATTCTGCCTTGATATCTTCATCATGAATTGATGTAAGTATCTCTTGGTATGCATTCAATAATTCCGGCCGCTGTTCTTCAGGGGTATCATGCGCTTCTAAACAACGCTTAAACACATCATTTTCGTTCAAGTCATCAAGCGTTGCGTCATCGTGGATTCGATTGAGAACGCGATCGATGATTCGATTATTTTGTACACGAAGAATCTTTATCTCTGAATCCAATATCATCTCTTCCAATCGCTCCCTCAAATCACCAATAACTTCCTCACCGTCGTAGATTATTTCCAACCACGCTTCGCTTTGTATAGCCGCTAGTTCAAGAATACGAGTAGAGATTTCATCTACATTACCTTTGATACGCTCAAGTTGTTGGAAGACAGGAACCTTCAATAAGGTCACAGTAGATTTCTTACCCACAAACTCAACAAGGCAAACACTTTTCTCTTGTTTTGCCTCACCAAAACCCATCGGTAAAGGCGAACCACTATATCGCATTACTGCTGATGCGTTAAGCTTTTGAGGAACGTGGAGATGTCCCAATGCAAGATAATCAATACACGCAGGGAAAATTTTCGAGGTCACATGTGCAAGCGATCCGACATAAAGCTCACGCACTCCGTCGCCATCTATAGTTTGTCCACCGGCAGCAAATAGATGCCCCATGGCAACAATGGGAATCTCACTGTTAAGTAACTCCCGCTTCTGTTCAGCTAAAGCGCACACTTCTGAATAGTGCAAACGTATACCTTCAATCAGCTTACGTTCTTTATCTTCAATACTCTCACCTGCTTCCGCAATACGGATATCACGATCTCTGAGATAAGGAACTGCGCACACAATTAGCTCAGGTACTCCTGCTTTATCTTCCAACAGAATAACTTCATCACTATGATTTTCAGCGGTCGAACCAATAACATGTACATCAAGCGCACGTAACAATTCTTTCGGTGCGTTCAAAAATGAAGGTGAATCGTGATTGCCAGCAATTACAATCACATGACGACAGGAAGAAGCAGCTACACGACACAAAAATTTATAATAAAGCTCCTGAGCACGATTGCTTGGAGCACTGGTATCAAAAACATCACCAGCAACAAGCAATACATCAACCTGTTGTTGCCGGATAGTCTCAGCTAGCCAATCAAGAAATGCGATAAATTCATCATATCTTTTTTGACCATAGAGTGAGCGCCCAAGATGCCAGTCTGATGTGTGGAGGATTTTCATAATGCCTTGAGAATCTTATGTACGTATAACTGATTATTCATGTAGGTGAAGTATATACATTCACTTTTCTGAATTGATTTCGAATAAAGTCACTTCCGTCCGTGCCAGAATGCGCATTGGCGGCCCCCATGTTCCTGTACCGCGACTTACATAAATCCAAGTATCATCTGCAACTAATTTCAACCCGAAACCGATGGGATAGATTAATTTCGTGAGTAGTCCGAAGGGAAATATTTGTCCTCCATGGGTATGTCCAGAAAGTTGTAAATCAAAATATTCTGTTGATCTCTCATTAAGACGCGGTTGATGTTTTAGCAAAATAGTAAACAAATGATTCGAAATTTTTTCAAGGATTTCCACCTCATTCATTTCATCGTTTTGAAAGCTTCCTGTTACTGCTGGATCATCCACACCGATAATGGTTATCAATTCATTAGGTGAAACACTAGCATTGGATAATAATGTGAACCCTGCTGTATCGATCACTTTATTCGAATGATCTAAACCAGCGAACACCTCGTGATTACCATAGACAGCATATTTTCCTAATTTTGACTTCATAGCCGATAGTTGTTCTGCTAAATCCTTGATATGATCAAGCTGCATATCGACTAGATCACCGGTTGAAACAATAATATCTGCATCCAGAGAATTGATTACTTCAATTAAAGAGTCGATGAGGCTTTCATTGCTGAGTATTCCTAAATGCAAATCAGAAATTTGCACAATACGCAATGGTTGTGTGATTTTGTTCGATTGAAGATGAAGCGTTTCCACATGAATTTTTTGTGCAGACATATATCCCGACACACTGAGCAATACCACAACACTACCAACCCAGAGTGTTCTTTGTTTTGATCTGATAGCATTGTCTAATTTCCTGGGCCCCGTTCGCTTAATAACTTGCTCAATGAGATCAAATGCACCGGAGATAAAAAAGAAAAGAAAAATTATCCCCATCCAACTGTAGGCAATCACCGCAAGTGGATAGGCAATGCCTGCGAAATCGTTATGTGTTAACAACTCCACAATAAACAACGAACTTGCCAGTAAAAATAGAGCAACAACAAGTACTTTTTTACGGGTGGGGGAAAAGGGTATTATTTTTCGGTAGGTATAGTAGTGCAGTCCACCATAAATAGTGAACCATAAAATAATAAATAGAATGAATAAACCAATATCCATAATAAAAATGGCGTCTACCCTTTTTCTAGGTTACTTTTTTTTAAGCATTTCTTTTAAGTCCGCAAATGGGTTGGACGTGGCTCCCTGATTCTGCTTTTTGCCCTCCCCTGCACCATTGGCTTCGACCAGTCGTTGATGTTCATTGTCATGGCAATAGAGACACAACAACTCCCAGTTACTACCATCAAGTGGATTATTATCATGATTGTGATCCCGATGATGCACCGTAAGCTCAGGAAGATTTTTCCGGGTAAATTCACGAGTACAACGGCCGCATATCCATGGGTACATATTGATTGCGCGTTCACGGTACGACTTCGCACGCTCGTCCTGATAACGACGATTTTCAGCGACTATCTGATCAAGTTTTTCCTTTGAAGTTTGTTTGTCTTTCATAGTATTTTCCTATTTATATAAATAAGAGCTTGTGGAAATAGCGGAAAAAGGCTGAGCTCTTTTAATCATGCTTTACACACTTAATCGCGTTAACGGATCCTGGCGATAATATTGTCGCAGTTGATCATAAATTGCAGCATAGTGTCGCTGAAGAATATCAGGGCGCTCAAAGAATATTTCACTCAGCACTGCAAAAAATTCTGCAGGTGAACTCGCCGCATAGCAATCAACGCCAATCGATTCTCCACGACTACATTTATGTTGGAAATCCTCAAATCCGACACTGAAGATTTCAACCCATGTGTCTATCCTCATATCTGCATGCAAAGGTGGAAAACCATTAGCCGCCCCATTTTGCATATCGAGTTTGTGAGCAAATTCGTGGATTACCAAATTATGGCCGTCGATAATACCAGCGTGCACGGTTTCATCCCAGGCTAACACCACTGGACCACGTTGCCAAGATTCACCGGATAAATTTGATTGCACGTGATGCTCCACACCATATTCGTCTGTAATTACACGTTTTGGTACAAACCCGGCCGGATAAACAATCACTGAAACCCAACCTTCATACACCCCCAACCCCAGTTTTAATATCGGCAAGCAGGCTTGCAATGCAACAATTAATGTCATCGGTGGTGTGACAACAAAACCATGGGCACCTTCGAACACTTTACGATGCAAAAATAAAATCGCCAACTCTCGCAATGTTTGCTTTTCATCAGCCGTTAACATGTCCAGTATCGGCAGTGAAGAAAATGCCTTCGCCCACTGCGCCGATGTAATGGACGAATGTTGGATAATGCGACGATCTAACCAATTGCGGAAGAATTCGAACATATTTTTATAGGCCTAATAGAGAACGGAATGATGAAATTCAACCCAGCAATTAAAGTCGTGTTATATTTACCAAAACGTTCAATAACAAACGCACTATTCTGTGGAACAAATTTTATCGATGTTTTTAATAATATAACAACGACGATAGCTAAGCCGGTCCAAAGTTCGAAAACATCCATATCAATTGCCGGATCGCTAACAGCTTGTAGTTTTTCCTTGTGTTTTTCCTTGTGTTTTTCCTGGTTTTTATCAGCGTAATGCAGAAATTTGTGCGCCAGTTTTTCAACACCTTCATAGCACAAATAAGCACCACCGATAACCAATAAAATTGTAATTGCCCATGGCGCGAAGTACCAGTGTATATTCCTGATAATCGACTTTTGTTATCGTTTTCCATAAACGCCTGAGAAGATTATCACCTATTAAACATCACCGATAAAAGTCTTCAGCTCAAAGGAAATTCCATAACTAGTGACTTCTTTGTAGTAGTCGACCAAATCACTATTGTAGCCTGTTGAAAACCAGAACATGATGGGAAGATCCCAAAAAATGGGAGTCGTTTCCACACGATAAGTCGTGTAAGTGAGAACGTTCTTATAACCAGTTGTCATCATCAAAGCAAACTTAACTCCATTCAATGGAATATGTTCATTAAAAAGAAACGGAATCTCGAAACGCTTATTAAGTTTATACTTCAGCAATATTGAAATACCATCGACCTGGTTTCGTGACTTCCCCGCCTGGGAACTCTCCCAACTGTTATATTCTTCAGGTTTTCCCTGAAGTAGGCCATTACTTAAAAAATATTTCAGATCGATATAACTTGCGAACTGATGTGTTGCTTTTTGCTTATAGCCGTTTTTAAACACGACTTGAAGATAGTCCCAACCTCGGCTGATATAATCGTTAGCGAAATGTGCTTTTTCGCCTTGGACAACCAGGTCATTTTGAAAATCGAGAAACACCGACTCTGTATTAATCTTCTGTCCGTTTGACTCATGAGCATATGCAAAATCAACAGAATCATTCTCCCAGTAAGAATAGCGGAAAAAAAGTTTTGGATTAAATCGTTTACCAATAACAGGAGAAGAATCACGTGTGCCGAGATATTGCCCCAAACGGCCAGAAAAAGCGAGGTAAGGCTTTGGAAGTACTTTAACATACTCGTTAGCCCAATTAACCACGCCATGCAAAAAGGGATATTTCAAAGAAATCTTAAAATCCACATAGGCCACGTCATTATCGTCTTTTGTATAGCCCAGTGTATTTGGCTCATAACTTCGTAACAATATATCTTCTTTATCTATCTTTTGTGCAATAACATTTGAGCTAAGTATGAAAATAAAAAGACTAAATAATATCCTTACCCTATAACAACTCATAACCAAGCCTCCATTTTAGCTAACACCAGAGTGCCATCGTTCTCCAATACTTCATTACTTATACCGCACCATCTTTATTATGTTCCAGTTCAGATGTGCGAGAATAAGGCTCTATATAGAGTATAGCTTATAACTTCACCCGTCTTTAAAACCTTAGTACGGCATCACCGGGTTGCCAACGAGAGCATTTTTTCATTACCTCACTAAACAAGTTATCTGCTAATAAATTATCTAGCCATACTTGTAGATTTTTGTATTCAGTTTGATAGAACCAAGCTTTATCTACAGATGCAAATTGTCGAATAAAGGGAAGTATTGCGATATCAGCCAGTGAAATTTCATTGGCTACCAAATACTGATTTTTCGTTAGCTTCTCTTCCAACTGTCGCAAAAAACTTTCAGCTTGTTGACGATAGCTCTCCATCGATTGTTCAGGAAAACGATCAGCGTATTTATAATGATCTAAATGTTGTTTGAACTCAGTATCATTTATATCAATTAGACGATTTATTTCGTCCTGTTGAGTGAAGTGACTCGATAACCAATTTTGTGGATCTTGCTGCGTTAATGCCCACAACATGATATCCCGACTTTCATCAATCACAGTACCATCAGGCAATACCAGTACAGGAACTGTCCCCTTGGGTGAACAAGCAAGTAACTCCTTTGGTTTGTCGGCTAATAATACTTCACGCAGCTCAACCTCGATATTACTTACCTTAATAGCAAGCCTTGCACGAATGGCATAAGGACAACGTCGAAAAGAATAGAGAATGGGTAATTCGGGCATAATTTATTAGTGTCTTTACATTTTAGTGGTAAAGTAGAGCTAAAATGGGCAAGGGCTAAAACCTTTAATCTTATCGCCTGTGACAGGATGGTTAAATTCAATACTCGTTGCGTGCAACATTAAGCGATTTGCCATTATAAATGCTTCTTCTGAAGCATAGAAGTCACAACCCAATATTGGATGACCTATTTCGCGGCTGTGAATACGCAATTGATGGGTGCGACCTGATACCGGTGTAAATATCACTCTTGTCGAATATGGATCCTGCATACGTTCAATGACTTGATAATTTGTTAGCGCTTTTTTACCTGTTTCGTAACAGATTTTTTGTAATGGAAAGTTTAAGCTATCTTTTGCAATGGGGAATTCAATACAACCATTATCCTCAGGAAGATGACCATGTAAAATTGCGGTGTAGGTTTTAACAACATTATGCGCTTGAAATTGATTACCTATGTGCGCATTAACCTGTTTATTAAGTGCTACAACTAAAATACCTGAGGTTCCAAAATCAAGGCGATGAATCATCCTGGCCGTAGGAAAATTTTTGACTAAGCGAAAGTGGACTGAGTCTTTATTGAGAGGATGCTGCCCCGAAAGAGTCAATAAAACACTGGGTTTATTGATTAATAAAAGGTATTGATCTTGATAGAGAACTTCTATTTCTTCGTGACAGACCGGAACAATAAACGGGTCAACTTGTAATCGCATTGTGAAATTCAGTATCGAAATAAAATGAGAGCGAACTATAGCAAAATAACGGATATTGAGATATAACTTCGAACAGGGCGCTGGAATTATAAAAAGATGTCGTAACTACTTCTCAAACTTTTAGATCAACGTGGCAGTGGATTTTCTGCGCCCAACCTCATGTGTCCAGAAATCGACGGAAAAGGACTAGTCGCCATTCGGCAAGGCGCAACCATTGAAGAACTTGATCAATTAACTTTGAAGTTAAGTGTTGAGTGCCATGACCGTCTTATGTCAGAATTCAGAATACAATTTAAGATAAAATGCAACTACTCATCAAGATCAAATTTACAGCCTACATCTACTCCAATATTCTGATAAAATTCACGCTTTCCACAGACTCAACCTAGGTTTACTTCCAGTGCCCAAAAAAATCGACGATAAATTCAGCATACTCTTCAAACTTGGCAGTTCTCTTGATAAAAAATCAGGTGACAAATGGCCCGACTATTCCGAATATGGATTCATTTCAGACGACGTGCCTGAACTGCTCAAATTGATAAGCGATGAAGAATTGCTGACTGCAGATGAAAACACCAAGAAAAGTTGGGTACCGACTCATGCTTGGCGGATTGTTGCCATGCTAGGTAGTGAAGAAGCCATTCAACCTCTAGTGGATCTGTTGACGTTGATCGATGAGTTGGATTGTGAGCCAGCATTTCAGGAATGGCCAGAGCTGTTATCAACCTTTGGTGCTGCGGCATTTGAACCATTAAAGACTTATTTTCTTGATCAAAGCAATCCAAGTGAAGCACGTTTGACAGCGGCTGATTCGCTGACTGAACTCGCCAACACTCAACCAGATCTTAGGCTGAGCCTCATTGCGCTTATTCAAGATTACTTGACTGCCACTCCCGATGATACATATTTTAACAGTAGATTGATCTCTAATCTTATCGATTTAAACGCAGTAGAATCCATTGATTTGATTAGAAATTTGTACGCTAAAAATTTGGTCGACTTAACGATTAAAAGAAGCCTCGAATCCATAGAGCACGATCTTGGTTTACGCGATGATTATCAACAACCTGAACGAAGTATAAATGTTGAAGAAATGAACAAGTTTATAAAAGAGAAATTTGCACAGCGTAACAACCCGTTAACTATCAGCGATAATGAAGATAAGCTCGATTCTTATTTTAAACTCTATTTCGATTCCACTGGAATGAGGGATATTTCAGAACTGGATGGATTTTTTGCTGCCATCGGTTGTGCAAAGAATATGATCATGCCATCCATTTGGTTACCGCTTGTTATGGATAACGAGGAAACGGAGCACGATTGGATTGATCCTCAACATCAGCAAGATTTTATGCAAGCTATATTCACATTTTTTAACGACGAAATGGACACATTGAATAGTGGAAATTATGAACCTCTGGTATATGTTAAAAAAATGCACGGCAAAGAAGCTCTTGTAGTCGAGAACTGGTGCGCTGGCTTTCATCGGGGCATGCGATTATGGGAAGGAATAAGTTTAGAAGATGAGAAATTTGTTGCACCACTGATAGAGCCCATTCTCAAATTTGCGTTGAAAGAACATCTTGATTACATCGAGTCATTAAATCCTGTTCAATACGACAAACTCACACGAAAAATTGAACCGAACGTGCTGAAAATATTTAAACATTTTTATCAATACCGAGGCAGCGATTCGCAACTCGTTTCCCGCGCTTCGCAGACACCAAAAGTTGGACGCAACGATCCCTGCCCTTGCGGTAGTGGTAAGAAGTATAAAAAATGTTGTTTGCATTAGCCTTGAATAAGCACATAACCTTTTAACACCTTCCCTGGATTCCATAGCATCCGATCTGAGCTACAAGCTGACTCTACACTCTCAGTGGGGTTCCAAACCCCACTTTCCACACTAAATTCAATGTGCATTCTGATATAAGCCTGTGAGTGAGTGAACAAACCTTAACCCATTGCACTTAAAGTGATTTCTCAAGTAAATCATCAATCTCTTGAGGAAAGCCACCTATCTTATTGTTTGTATTTATATTATAGATTGTGAAACATTTTATAGATAATTTCAGATTTCATAATTCGATTTTCCCGATCAGTGCATGCAAAACTTCCCATTAGAGAAGTTCTAAAGATTCCCCTATGATTACTCCAGTTTATTAATACATTGTTTTTATTATGGAGTTAGCTATGAGAAAGACCTTTTTATTCGTTACAATGATGGCATCCGGTGCAGCATCCGCATTTGAAGCATTACCAATGGTTCCACCCATCCCTGCGGATAACCCAATGAGTGCCGCGAAAATTGAGTTAGGTAAACAACTTTATTTTGATCCTCGCTTGTCTATCGATGGTACGGTTTCGTGTAACTCTTGCCACAATGTTATGGCAACGGGAACAGACAGTCGCCCTACTTCAGTAGGTATTGATGGCCAACGTGGTGGTAGAAATGCACCTACTGTTTGGAACTCTGCTTTTCTTTCTGCTCAATTTTGGGATGGACGCGCGGCAACTCTAGAAGATCAAGCAAAGGGGCCACCTTTGAATCCTATTGAAATGGGCATGCCTAGTGAGAAAGCTGTTGTTGATCGCTTGACGGCAATTCCTGGTTATAAAGATCAGTTCAACAATATTTTTGGTGAAGTCTCTTATGACGCCATGGCGAAAGCCATTGCTGCTTACGAACGTACGTTAATTACACCTAATAGCACTTTTGATCTTTACATCAAAGGTAATAAAGCCGCAATGAATGATAATGCTGTTGCAGGCATGAAGCTATTTGAAGAAATTGGTTGTTCAGGTTGTCACAGTGGAGTTAACTTTTCTGGACCAGAGTTACCTATCGGCCAAGGCTTCTATCAGATGTTTCCATCCAATGAAAGTAAGTACACTGCCAAATATGATTTGAAGGCTGATAAAGGTCGCTATGAGGCAACAAAAGATGAGAGTGACATGCACATGTGGCGCGTTCCAACATTACGCAATGTGGCTTTAACTGCACCTTACTTTCATAACGGTTCAGTTAATACATTGCCAGAAGCCGTTCGTGTGATGGGTAAAACCCAGTTGGATAGAACCTTAAATGATAAACAGGTAGAAAAGATCGTAGCTTTTCTTGAGTCATTGACTGGTGAATTCCCCGTTCAAACAATGCCTCGATTACCAGACACAAGCACAACGAGTCTTGTTGGTGCTGTAAAATAACATTTGATCCCTCCCTTTGGCACCTTCGGGTGCCTTTTTTTTCACCTAGCAATCACATACTTTGTACTTCTCCCACCACCTGGCAGTTTCTTTAAGCAGTGTTTTTGCAATAGATCGGTTAGCTCACGTGTTGCAGTGGCTTTACTCACACGAGTGATGTTCATATATTTGCTAGCATTTATATTTGCGGCATCTTCATCATCATTCTCTTTCACGTCAAGTAGATCGTTTATCAATTTTAGTTGACGAGCATTAAGTAAGGTTTGGCTGTGTTTCTGCCAATAACGTGTTTTACGCATAAAGTGGTTAATGCGAGATATTCCTTGAAGTATTGCTTCCTCCAGCATTGTTAAAAAATCCGTCAACCACTCGGTTATGCTTAAGTCTGCGGTTAATGCTTTAGAAATGCATTTGTTGTAGAAATTTCGATTTGCGCTTATCACAGAACTGAATGAATAATATTTAATCGATTCTGATTCTGTCTGAGCCAGAGCAAGGTCTGTTAAAACACGCGCCATTCTACTACTCCCATTCTCATAAGGCTTCAGCGCTATGAACCATAAATGAGCTATCCCAGCTCTGAGTAATCCATCAAGCCCCTCGGGTTTATGGTTAAACCAGTGAAGAAAGCCTATCACTTCAAGATTCTTAGTAAACTCAGGCGGTGGTTCATAATTTACATTTTCAGTTGCAGATCCTTTTACTGAGTGTTGACTCGTTTGTTCGTTGTTAGTTGTACAATATTGCTTGAGTTGTGAATTATTGTGGCGAGAAAATAGTGATGAATGCCAAATCCCAAGTTGGTTTTGAGAGAGTGGTTGGTGATAATTTTGGGTGATATTTATCCAAAGGTCTAGCAGTGAGCCGATAGGCTCTTGGTCAATGTCTGTTTGGCTTTGCTTGTCGGCGGTTAAATTGCTTACTGAGAGTAAGAATGACTCAAGAGTATGCATCTGATTTTCTGCACCGCGATTTCTCATCACGTTTTCAACCAAAATATCCACTTGAGCTTGATGTTCAAATGACGTGGGTAAATCATCCAATTTACCCAAAAGACGCCCCTGTAATAGTCGAATGTTATCAAGTTTTGGTTTTAACTCTTCGATATGCCACGAGAATTTTGGCCAGTTTTCGAGTTCCCAAAGATTTTTAAAGTGATTATCCATAATCCAAGAATCATTAAGAAAATTGATATCATGAGTAATCGGCAGGAATGGGAAAAACTGAGGTTTTTTCGGAACTAATTTCTACTGTGAGCGAAGTATTAATTCAACTGACTTTAATATGAATAATCAACGTTTTTTGTTTCCCATGTTTTCAGCCAAGGGATGATTTTTTCACCAGGCATTGGTTTTGCTACATAGTAACCTTGAATGAGATTGCAACCTAATTTTTCAAGAAGATCCCAATCCTCTTTTGTTTCAACGCCTTCGGCAACAATACTCATATTGAGCTTTTTACCCAGAAGAATACTCGCTTCAACAATGGCATATGATGCTGAGTCTTTTGTGGCTGAATCAACAAATACTCTATCGATTTTCAATTCACCAAACGGAATTTCCTGCAATTGTTTGAGGGTGGAATAACCCGTTCCAAAATCATCAATGGAGAGTACAAATCCCTTCAAACGTAAGCGCACAAGCGTATCAAGTGACTTACTCATGTCTCTCATCACACCACTTTCGGTAATTTCGAGAACTACACTTTTGGGATCCAGATCGAATTTTTGTAAATATTTTTCCAGTATCTCTGGTAAATCTATTTTATGTTTTAATGTATCAGCAGCAATATTAATAGAGACTTTAATATCTAAGCCTGCCTTCTTCCACTTTGCTAATTGTTGAAGTGATTTTCTTAAAACGATATCCGTTAATTCATTTATTGCATCACTTTCTTCTGTCAGAGGAATAAATTGATCTGGTTTTATTAATTTATATTGAGGATGTAGCCAACGCACTAAAGCTTCAACACCCACGAGTTTGCACGTTTTAATATCAACTTTGGGTTGAAAGTAAACACAAAATTCATCCCGCTTGAAACCAAGATAGACATCATCGGTGGTAAAAGTATTTCTGGTGTAGCTTCGAATTTCATTTCTGCTTGAATTACAATCCAGCAAGAGTTTTGCAAGACTAATTCTTGATACAGGTTTTTCTAATGCGCTAATAACGTTCAAATCATGAACGATTGCTAACTCTTTAGCGGTGTTTAAAATACGTTTATCTTCACCACTCAATAACGCAATTGGTCCGTTAAATTTCCGTGTGACTAAATGCCGTAAAAATTCGATGCCATCCATTTCTGGCATTTTCAGATCACATAAAATCAGATCAATATTGTCCTCTTTTTCATCAAGAATCTCTAATGCTTTTTTGCCCGAAGCAGCTTTGTATACATGTTGCACTTTAAGGTCGGTAAGTACTGAATCTAATACCGTTAAAACAAGTGTATCGTCATCGACTAATAGGACACTATCTACAGAATGTGTTTTCCTTTTGGCTTTAGGCTTGGATACTTCAGACTCTGGAGTGATAAAATCACTATTAAGAAACTCTTTAACAAGGCGACAGTTCTCTATCAATTTTTTATGAAACGAATGCAATTCATGCCATTCTGCATCTAATGCTAATGTTTCCAATGATGCATTAATATCCGCCAGTTGCTTCGCGCCGATTACTTTTGCAGAAGATTTGAATTTATGAGCAATTTCTTTTAATGATTCTCTATTTTTATTATTAACACAGCTGTCAATGTCGTATAAATATCCGGGAAGCTGTTGTAGAAAATCTTCAACAATTTTTTTATGAAGCTTAGTGTCTTTGCCTACCAGCGTCTCTAATACAGACAAGTCTGCCACTTGTTCACTTGATATCTCCTTATGATTTTGTATTCCTTCAACATGGCGTTCACGCCCCATTACGTTAACAATGAGTTTCGCCAAAATGTCGATATCTACAGGTTTAGAAATATAATCATTCATACCAGCCTCAAGACATCGGTTCTTCTCACCTTCCATCGCATTTGCAGAGACAGCAACAACAGGCAGAGGTTTTAAGCCATTTTTCTCTTCAAAGTACCGTAGTTCTTTAACTAGCTCATAGCCCCCCATTTCGGGCATATGAATATCTGTAAACAATAAATCATAGGGTTTAGTTTTAATTGCTGATAAAGCTTCAGCACCGTTGTTGACTATCTCTATTTTATGGCCCATTAGTGATAACTGTTCTTCAAACACTAGTTGATTCACAATATTATCTTCAGCTAATAGTACTGAATAGCTTATTTTCTCACCAGGCAAGTGGAGTGATGATACGTC
>CALZJE010000040.1:0-42479 GCA_945787715.1 uncultured Ectothiorhodospiraceae bacterium
CCATCAGGATTGTTAGTTTCATTTTTGACTATTTCAGTTCTTCGCCAGGAATCTTCTGCGATGACAAGAAAGGGACGATCAGGAAAACAGGCTTTAAAAGCGTCGGTTGCTTTTTTAGTGAATGATTGAATAAACTCCCAGTTATCAATACCACGAAATTCATCAATGCGAAAACCATCTATGCGGTAATTTTGAATCCAAAACTCTGCAGCTTGATAATGGAAGTCACGAGCCCGATGAACGCCATTAGCGTCGGCTTGTCGAAAGCGAAACAATCTGGCGCCATAATCTTCACCTCGACCAGGTTCTTCATCCCTATCATGCAAGAAATAGTTGTTTTCTGCCAAGGCTTCAAGTGGACATTCGCGTGCGTGATTCATGACGATATCAAGAAAAACACGAATACCTTTTTGGTGGCAACATTTAATGAAAAACTTTAAATCTACCGGGGCACCCATATCGAAATCTGTGGTAAAAAAGAAACGTGTACCATAGCCCCAGTTTAGGGTGTCTGCCGAGTCTTGCGTGGGCAATAATTCAATGGCATTAATGCCAAGTTCCGCGAGCTCATTCAGCCGCTCGAATATCACTTTATCGAAAGTACCGAGCCCAATTTGTCTTAATTTTGCAGTCTCACCAGCCGGAGAGCTCATCCAGCGCAGTGGCATTTCATAGATGATGATTTCATTATTATTTGCTAAGTTTATATTTTCAGGCAGTTCATCATCCCATGAAAAGGGCTGTTGCCATCGTTTACCATTTTTAATATGAAAGACACCTCGATAACCGCCGAATCGTGTTATTTCTTCAGCATAAGGATCAGCAACTGGTTTATGAATATTTCCATTGATGACAAATTCGTATTCGTAGCTACCATCCGCCAATGTTTGTGTCTCAAGATCTAGCTCGAAAAAATGTGAATCTTCGCCACTCATCCGCATAGGTATGCTTACCCAATTAAGTGGATCAAAACAATCTCGAGCGCAAAGTAATGCAAAACGCATTTCTACTGATTGCGCATTTTCAACAGGAATGCGCATGATTGATGATGTTTTATTTTCAACGGCAATATTAGTGATCGTTGATTTAGTGATTAAGGATGTGGTCATAGACGGACCTCCGTGTTGTCGTGTTTATAAGCAGCTTACCAAACGAGCTAAGAAAATCTGTGATTGTGAAAGGGCGATTACTGGTAAGTATTGTCTATATATTGTGGCGGTCAAGTTAATTTCAAAATATAGTTTGCATGAATCTGTATTCCAGTCTCATTTCATACTGAAGCACTATGTGATTGTGGTCTGTTATTTACAGAATAGTACCATTAACGATCAATTTTAATGTGAGTAGAGTAGCGATCATGCTCGGAATTGAAATTATAGATAATCATGTCTGTGACTTCTATTTTTTCATCTCCGTATTCAGTATCGGAGTATGAGAGTGTATAGCGAGGAGATCGTGATTGCTCTGATTCATTAACCAGTTTGGAGATGTCATTTTTGAATTCAACAAAGTTCATTTCTAAAATTGCTTCGAGGTTTGTTTCGATTTTTCCATTTCCTATCTCGTTAATGCTTAACAATCTGTTATGCATATCGTATTCATGTTTGATGATTGAAAAACTAGTGTGTTCTGCAGAGTTGGTTGTCGAAATGGCACTGCCATGGATAGTTGTAACCTCTTTGGTATTCAATGAGCCAAATTCACTATATTCTGTAACGACATACCCTGTAAGAGCGGATACATATTCACCATTTAACGGGTAATCATAGTATTTTTTCTGGTATTCTGCCTCCAGCTTACCACTATTAGAATACACAAATTCTGTTACAGCTGCTAAGTGCTCAACAACATTGATTTCATCATAAGTGTAATAATACGCTCTGGAGCTTAAAACGTCGCCGGTTTCATTTGTCGTGTTAATAACACATCGGTTTGGAAAGTCATCGTCTGTTAAGAAAATTTGGTCTATCCCTGGTTCCAAGTATGTGCAGAATATTTCGCCATTTTCTACGGTTTCATAAGTTTGAATTTTAGCATATAGGTCATTAATGAATTCATAGTTTTCTATAAAGTCTACATCTTTATCCAACGCATTATAAACTATACTATCGACTGTCAAATCATCATCAAAGATGACTTTAAAAGATTTTTCAGAATGAGTGTTAATACTGAGTGCTACCGAACTAAATAGGTTACCATTCGATGAAGCAGGCATAACTTTCAGATGCAATAAGTCATCTTCTACAACGTATTCAATTCCGCTTGATATAACGTCATCGTCTGTCAACCAAATATTATCATTTCCCGGAGAGTTGTATGTGTAAGTAATTGACTCCTGTGTCTCAGTATTTAGAGTGACTTTTTTTGAGTAGCTTGCTATGTCGTCGTCAAATGTACCGTAGATCGTATCAGTACTAGAACCTTGTCCGCCATTTTTATATTTTATAAAAGTAATAGTGTCTTGTGATTGTTCAATTTTTTCATGAATTGTTGCTGATGTGTTCATGAGATAGTTTTCTTCTGATGTGATACATGCGGTTAGGGTTAAAATTATAAATGTAGAAATAATTGTATTGTACATTGTTTTGTACATTGTATTCTCCCCAGGAAAGACATTGGATTCTTTGGAATTAAGAACTAAAGTTATTTTATTTGTTTACCGGAAAATAGAAATATATTTTGACGTATAAATTGGTTGGTCATTATTGATATTAAATTCTACTCTTTTTGTGGTTACTATTGTTTCGTTCGGACCTTCGTAAGTTGATTTGGATTGTTCCAGTTTTCGGTTTTCTAAAACCTCGCCGTTATTAATCATATCAGTGATCATTTGTTCCATTTTTAATGAATCAATTGTTGAATCTGCGTTAAACTGAATTGGGATGTTTCCTGTATACGCCTTCTCGATATTTTTATCGCCATTAATTTCAATGGTTGCAAATAGAAAGTCAGCGTATTCGGCGTATGAGTTTGTCTCGTAATCATACATATTGACAATGTTGATATATGTTTCAATTAATGAGGATTCTGTTGTTGAGATAGTGAGGCTGAATGTCGCGTTTAAAAAACTATTTTCAAGATCTGGTATGTCATGTGATGTTGTAAATTGATGGGTTACTTCTCTTTCTAACTCGTTTTCATTCGTGTAAAAATATTCTTTGGTGTTATGAATAAAATCGTCAGCGGTGTTGAGAATGACATCTTCACCTGAATCAATGACTGAAATACTTGATTCTATATTTCCATGTTCATTTTTTTTTGAAATTATGCATTCTTCGAAGACATCATCAGTGGTTAGAAAAATCATATCATCCCCAGGGGCAGAGAAATGGCAAGTTAAAATTTGATTGTCTTCTATTTTTTCTGATTTTATAGATTCGTATCTATTGTGACTGGGAGGATTTTCAAAAGCGGCCTGGTTTTGATAAAAAGAGTTTTCATCTTTATCAAATGTATAGTCTTTGGAATTGGTGTTAATGCTGAGTTTTACTGTTTCTTTCGCAGGGGTGTAAATGATATTGCGTGTATCGCTATCAATATAGAAGGATTTTGGTGTAGATACGATTTTTTGTAACAAGTTTCCTGTCATCTTATATTCTATTGTGCCTGATGTGATGTCATCATTCGTAAACCAAATGCCATCTTCTCCCCTATCATTGTAGTAACGTGTGATTGATTCATCAGTATCAGGATTGATAATTGTTTTAATTGAGTAGTTTAATACCTTATCATCGGTGGTTCCATAAACTTTGTCCTCTCCATGCCCGGCATCTGTCATATATTGAATATAGCTGATTGTATCTCTCTGTTGATGATCTTTTGTATGTAATTCTACTTTTAAATCAAAATTACTGATTATATTTTTAGTTTCATCATCGCTAAGCGTATCATCTGTATTACAAGCTGTGATAGCAGGTAATAGAAAAAGAAAATATCTTAATTTATTCATTTTATATGTCTCGTGATATTAGAATCTGTAACCAATATTTATGTTGATATGTTTAAGCTGAGAATTGTTGCCATATACTCTATCGTTCATTACGCTTAATTTGGCGCCTGTTTCTGCACTGATAATCATTGCATCATTTTCAAAACTAACACTTAGTGGTAATCTAAGCCCGTAGACATTCTCTTTGCTTAATCGTTGGCCTGCACGATAAACGGATAGATTGTTGGGAAATGAAGAAAGCCGTTCTTGAAGAACGCCCAAGCCGATATCAAAACGAATTTTGTCTTTACCTCCGAATGATTTGGTGAATAGGTTCTTCATCCAGGTGATATGTTTTCCTTTTAGTATTCCCCAGCCACCGAGTTCATACATACCGATTTCCAGGTAATAATCCGGGCTGAAACTTCTTCTCAAATTGATGTTATATCCTGTGTACTTTTTATCGACATCTGGGTACTCAGGTTCATCTCCCCAGCCTTGATAATATTCATACTGTAATATAGATTGTGAATATCCGGTGTGTATAGACGTAATTCCCTTTTGCGATATATCGTAAAAAGAATAATCGTTGCTTTTGAGGGGGATGGCTCCCCTTGTTCTGTTTACAACTTTCTGTGTCGGTGTTAGGGATGCATAGTCGATGTGATGTATGGTCGAATCATCGAGTGTTATTTGAGTTGTGTATAGCTGTGCTGGTTCATCAATGGTAATATCATATTTACCAGGTTCCAGGCTTACTGCAATGTCTCTATGGGTGTTTTTATTAAGCTCTGCGATTAAAGTACCAAAGCTATCACGTACAAAAACATGGCCTATCACTTCCTCCGGGATCACGAGTGAAGTAGAAGACGTTTTTAGATCTGTCAAAACCAGATCGCCGGCTCCGGCTAGTTGAATGTTATATGCTGGGTGTTGCGCTCCAGCAACAGAATTTTCAGTATGTGAAACAGTTTCATGAAATGCATATTGATAGGCTTCGTTAAGTGTTACCTGGTTATCACCGCTTATATCGGAAGCACCACGTAATGCTGATATTAGATGATGGGTAAAAAATGATCCGCCAATATTGTCGGATTCCTGCGCAGCTTCATCTGCTGAGCTGGCAGTAAGGAATACATGTCCCTTAACTTGATTTGCGGAATTTAGTAAGAATGGGGATTTTCTAGTGCCTCCTTTTAAGCGCGTGAATGCGCCAGATTGACAGGAATCCAGTATTGCTACATGTATATCAGAATCAATTTCCTGCAATGATTTTTTTAATATTGAATATTGCATTTTTCCATCTCGGAGTAATAATCCCTCTTCATCAGAGTGTCCTGAATAGTAGAAGAAGAACTCCATACGCGATTCACTGACTTTTAACCGAGACACAATCGATTTGAGATTTTCTAAAGTCTTCTCAAATTGTTGTTTGCTTGGGCTGAGGAGTAGTGTTTTATTTTGCGGGTCAAGCCCTCCGATTTCTTCGAATACTTTTGTTAATGCAAGCGCGTCGGATTCTGCATAACGAAGCATTGGCCTGTCTGAGCCCCCATTGTTTGACGCAGTGATGAATGCATACCGTGTTACCTCTGTTTTTTCACTATTAATTGAATGTGCTTGTTGAGTGATGAATAACAATAGAGTACCTAAAACAAGAGAGAATACTTTCATTGTTTTTCCTTATTAAGTAATAATGATGTTTGATGAACGTTGTCGTTGATAGTTAGGGATTTTTCTTTTGCTTGTTCTATGTTTTGAGCTAATAATTTACCTTGTTCAATAATTTCTTTTGGATTTAAAGGGTGGTTAGCCGTTACCATAAAAAATCGTTCAAAGTGAGGGGCGTTATCCAGTTCATAGGAGTAGGGTAGGTCTACACTGTTTTTAGAATCCAGTTTTGTGCTGTCAAGTGGTGTGCTAGGGAAGTGTAAGGTTACATCTCCTCGTCCATCGATAGAGAGTATGACGCCGTACTGATAATTTGCTCGTTGATAACGAATCTGTAATTTATCGCTTTTATTGACTAGGCTGTTCTGAGTGAGTTGCTCTATGTTGTCTGCTTGTTTTCGATAAATTGAAAGCGAAGGTTGTATGCCTTTTAAGCGTATTGTGTCATCGGTAGAATGAAAAATCTGTGTATCAAATTCGTTACTGATAAAACCACCAGGAGATACAATTATTAAACAAATTATAAGACTAAGCGCGATAGCCAAGCCCGGGGGAGAGAAATACTTGCTTGTTTTTCCTTTGTTAAGATCGGCTTTAAAACGGATGTTTTTAATTGTTTGCTGCCGATTAAATTTCTCATCAAAGCACTGATTCGCATTTAAAATCGATTGATAACGTTGTTTCACTAAAGGGTCTGTCGAAACTTTCTGTTTAACAATATCACTCTCTTCGGATGTTGTTTCCCCAAGAATATAGCGTTCTAACAAAATATCGGATATAGGATTGTTACCTTTCATTTAAATATCACTCAATTCATTCAGTTTTTGATTTAGTTGTCTTAACCGCTTCCTGATGCCGGATTCAGACATATTCATTTCTTTAGCAACTTCTTGCAGCGTTAAACCATCGACTAGGTGGAGAACTGCGATTGTTCTGCTACTTTCGGGTACTCGTTTAAAAAGCATAGATAAGACTCTTGCTGCATGTGTCTGTGACTCTATGTCTTCTAAAGTGGCGATTCGTACTAACAAATCATCACTATTATGCTCATGCCAGCTATGCTCTTTTTGATATTTGCGTATAATATTTAGGCAAGTGTTTGTCGCAATTCGATAGAGCAGTGAAGATGGCGTGGTGAGATCCAGCTCATTTTCCTTAATTATTATCTGGACAAACACATCCTGCATAGCTTCGTAGGCAAGTGATTCATTTTTAAGTAACTTTTGACATCGCCTGAATACCATGGAAGCATAGCTGTCATATAAATCTTCGATATTAATTGTTGTTCCCCGTTTGTTTTATTTATTAAACACATCAACTAACGGAATGTGTTACTTTTATTTGAGGGAATTATAAACGACTGGTTAATGAAAATACTGGGCCTCCAGGGCTGCCTATGAACATATAGGGGGAATGTTTAGAAGTTTAACGATAAAATAGTTTAAAACTGATCTGAGTTTGCTAAATTAGGTTTTCACTTCGGTGTATCATTTATAACTGGAAACTTTACAATCCGAGGAATAATTATGGGAATTTTGGATAAAGCAAAAGGCCTTTCCAATAAAGTAATTGATAAGGCGGGTGAATTTAGTAGTGATGAATTAATTGCAGATACGATCATCAAAGCTGTTGAGAAGCAGGAGAAAGTTAATAAAGTACTCGAAGCCAGAGGCTCAAAATATCGAGTGGCCGATATTAATTTGCAGATGGGTATACCGCCAAATGTGGAGTTCGGAATTCGCAGGATTTCTGATGAAAGTTCGGAAGATGAAGATTAAAAGTAACTGTAACATTAAAGACGATTAGCTTGCATTCGCAGGAATTAGGTTGCGAAGTTGTTGAAATATCGGGCACTAAACAAGACTAGACACCATCAGGTTTCGTTATTCAAAAAAACAATCTGTACGATTAAACGAAGGTAGTTAAAGTCGCGAGCGATTAATGTTTAATTAATTTGACTAACAGAGTTTTCACTTTTGTTGTTTTTCGTACGGGCAACTAGCTAATTGATGTAGTCACCCCATAGCAGTGTAATCCAGCCTGCAGATGCGAGGAATGGGCCGAATGGAATTGGCATATTTTTATCTCGGCCATGTATTATAATGAGTGTAATACCCACTACAATTCCCACTAATGATGAGAGTAGAATGATCGGAAGCAGGGATTGCCAGCCCATCCACACGCCTAACATTGCGAGCAGTTTGAAATCGCCATGTCCTATACCCTCTTTACCCGTGGTTAATTTAAACAAAATGTAAACTGACCACAGGCTCAGATAGCCGAGGATCCCGCCGACGATTGCGGATTCCGCATCAGTGAAAATGCCCGCAAGACTTAGCCCGAGACCAAGCCAAAGAAAAGGGAGAGTGATGCTGTCTGGTAATAGTTGATGATCAAAATCGATGATGCTGAGCGTGACGAGTGCCCATGTTAGCAGTAGTGCTGCGATCGTTTCCCAGGTTGGGCCTAAGTGCCATGCCACGGCTATCGATAACAGTGCCGTGATTGCTTCGATAGCGGGATAGCGAAGTGGAATGTTTGTGCCACAATCGCTGCAGCGACCTTTGAGGAACAAATAACTGAGGATAGGAATGTTCTCCATCGCCTTAATTTCGTGGCTGCACTTTGGGCAGTGTGAGTTGGGCGTGATTAGATTGAAGGGTGCGTCTTCCTTTTCGTCGGAAGATGTTTTTCGAAAACGTGCGTGACCCAGAGCGTACCATTCGTTTTCCATCATCACCGGTAGACGTAAGATGACGACATTGAGGAAGCTGCCGACCAGTAATCCTAAAACGCCAATCACAGTGATAAAAAAGAGGGGGTTGTGGCTAAAAAATATTAACATAGTGTTTACACTTCAAGGTTTGATTTTCAGTCTCTATCCGAGCAAAAAATTTCATTAGATAATTTAAAATTCATTGCGCCAAGCAAGCAGCAATTGAATATCCTCTTTCCCTTTTTGATGACCTGCATCAAAACTGTATTGGAGCGAAGTTTTGATGTGCCCAGTTCGTGATAGCACACCACTGAAAAACAACTCTACATTGCGTTGGTGTCCGCTGGGTCGCAATGAAAAAGCGGTAGTTTGATATCCCAATTTTTTGCCGTCAAGATAACCGGTGGAACTTTGCGTCTGCAATTCACCCTTGTTGACTCGCAAAGGTTGATATGCCGCAATTCCATAGCGGTTTTGTGACGATTCTTGCCATAGTGCGAAGCCACCGGTCGAGCTGCGAAGTGTGCTGATAGACTGCACCAGTGTTCTTGCTTCTATTGTAGGAGTGTAAGCGGTGTGGTAGCTGGCAAGAAAATACGTCTTCTTGTTGAGTTGGGCTTGCAGTATCGCTCCAGCGTAATAAGTATGAACACTTCCCAGAGAAAATGCACCTTCGGTTCGACTACCGAGAACGCCCTGGGTTTCCATCAGCAAACCGGTTCGTGTGTGAAGTGTTGTGTCGTCGCCAACCGCCCAATCATTGTTGACAAATAGCGTTTGACTTTGTGCGTTTCGGCTATTCTCCCAAGCGAGATAATGCTGCGTTGATAGCCGGGCGGCAACGGTGAAGTTAGAACGCTGAAGTGCGGAAAATGGCGTTAATAGTGAAGCGCCGGCCTGAGATTCGTGACGTAGTGTAAGCACCTCGCTGGGTAGTATTAACGCGCTTGCATCATATTGATAAGCTGCCGCAAAGTGCTGGGAGCGTAAACCTAATGAGGTATAGGTTTGCCTATCGCGATCATTGAATCTGGCCTCGACCCCTTCGGATACGGTTTGCCACAGCGCATTTGGTTTGGACCATTTGGTTACGATATCCGCCATTGGTTGATCATTGACGTTGCCGACGATATTTTTCAAATCCATAAAATATGCCCTTTGCCGTTCGTCAACCAAGGCAAGGCTGGCAGAACTTTTCCGCAGGGCATCGCCAAACGGGGCGCTCAATGACAGTACCGAGTGTGACAGACGCCACTCGCCACTACCAATTTTTTGTTGCTTGGTGAAAGCCAGTCCGCCAATGGGTTGAGTGGCTTGAGCCAAGTTGAGTAGCCCATGACCGTAGACGTCATCGACACCAGATTCACCCAGATCGGTGGCCGTCTCCAGTAGAATGTCAACGATCGCTTCCGGTGTTTTATTAGGAAACGCTTGCAGCAGCACCGCCACTGCACCGGTAACGTGGGGTGCAGCCATGGAGGAGCCAGACAGTCTAAAATAGCCGCCCTCAACCGTGGAAAGAATATCCACGCCGGGTGCGGCAAGACAATACGCCTTAGTAACGCCGCAACGATTGGAGAATGTTGCCACCTCATTATTCTCATCAACTGCGACTACTGCTAGCCAATGTTCACGAAACTCTGGAAAGAGTTGAGGTAGAAAGGCGTTATTGGAGGGCTGGTCATTTTCATCATTACCCGCTCCCCAAACGAAAATAATATCGGCATCGATTGCGTCACGAATGGCATTGATCTCAATATTTGGTTGTACCAAATATGAACCCCAACTGTTATTAATCACCTGAACATTGTTGGCAATTGCGTGGCTAACCATCTGCTTGTAACCTTCGGCCGAGCTAGCTATAGGGACGCCCGTTTCATCGATACCTAGGAGGCGATACGGTGCGATGCTGGCGTTATAAGCCACACCCTGCATCCCAACACCATTTTTTGTCGCGGCGATAATGCCAGCGACATGAGTGCCATGCATATCGATACTAGAACTTGGACTTGGATCACCATCATTATCAATCCCATCGTAACCAGCCACAATGTTCGGGCTCAGATCTGGATGATTTTGGACAACGCCAGTGTCGAACAAACCCACCTTAATCCCCAACCCGGTCCAGCCTCGGGCATGAGCTACCGAGGCATTGATCGCCTGTAGCCCGGGCTGATTATCACCCTCTGGTGTAGCAGGCGGCGGCAAAGGCGTGAATCCACTAAAGGGATTTTCCTCTTTATCTTTCGAAATACTGTTGCCACCACGAGCGTACGTTACGATCCCTGCAATACCTGCCACTACTCCGAATGCCGACAAGGTTTTCTTTGCCGACCATGGCCATCTTCTTGCTACGCCGTCAGCGTAGGCTACCAGTAGCTCGTCTTTATGATGACCAAAACGTTCATGCAACGTCATAATCAATTCATAGCCATAGTCTGAAAATTGATAAAATAACCACGATACACGCTGTTGATTCCACACGCGATATTCATCAAGTCGCTTGGTCAGTTTCTCTGATAATGGTTGTTTGCTTGCGCTCAGGGCTTGTAATGCTTTATAGGCTTGCGGTAGTTGGGTGGCATCGTGATTGGCAATCTGTTGCAACAACATGCTAGCCGATGAGCCTTGTGCTAGGCCATCTTCCATCTCCTGAACCAGACCTGTCCGATGACGGGAAACATCTTCGGCTATATCTGCCAGAGCCACCGTTGAAGTGATGAGCAGTGATAGGGCAATAGATACGGTGACAATCACAGTAAAAGTGAGCCTCATCATCGGGCTCCCTGAGTTTCCAACAACATCTGAGCCTGAGAATGACCGCTAGCAGCGGATAACTCTAACCACTGTATGGCCCGACTGCCGTCAGGAAGTGTGCCGAGACCATCGCTAAGCATATGATGAAGCATAAACTGGGCATGAGTGTGACTTTGTTCGGCCGCTTGTTCATACCAATACATAGCTTTGTAATAGTCCTGAGGAATACCGAGACCGAAAAAATGAAGCTCTGCCAGCAACGCTTGTGAACTGGCAATTCCCTCATTCGCTCCGCGTCGGCACCACTGTAATGCCCGACGATAGTCGGACGTTGTGCCGTATTCGCCATAGAGATATTGATAACAATAGTTGTGTGTTAACTGTTGCTTTGCAGAGTGACTCTGAGAGGGCGGTGCAATTTTTCCTGGCGCAGCACAACCGCCCACCAAAGCAACCAACATAGTCACAAAAACCAAAACAACGTTGTTCATCTGAAGCATTATTTTATTCATATCTTGTGTCATTTTTAGTATCATTTTTCTTACAATAAATCGTATTACAAACGACACCGTTCACCACAGCGTAATGCAATATCGATCGCGGCGATGGGTGTCTCATTCTTCGCCGGCGCGGTGTCGATCAAATGCGGGGTAATCATCAAAATCAATTCGCTGCGTTCATCGATTTGTTTGGTGGAAGTAAACAGTTGCCCCAGGCCGGGGATGTCCGACAGCCACGGCACCCGCTGCTCGCGGTCGCTACGGGTCTCCCTCACCAGGCCGCCAACGGCAATGGTGAAGTTGTCCTTAGCGATCACGGTGCCTTCCAGGCGTGCTGTGTTGATGGTATCCATGGGCAGTTGCAATACCTGCCCTCCGGAAACTACTGCTATTGATGCAGAGCCATCCTTAACTGTGGAGCTCTCTTGCTTCAACACCAAGGTGATGGTGTTGTCTGCATTAATATAAGGAGTGATTTCAATGACATTACCCACCTCCTCGATTTGTGTGGTGGGTACAATATTTGAAGAATTGAGGTTAACATTGCTGCCACTGTTATGGATCTCGGCGATTTTGTATCCAGTCACTATTATTCGCTGTTCACCAACGAAGAGCTTGGCGGGGCGATTATTGGAGGCGAGTACCATGGGGGTAGACTGGATACGCACTCGATTATTCTGTTGAAAAAATTCGATGTTGGCTTTGAGGCGATCGTTAAGAAATTCAAAAACGAAACTGCCATTGGTCAAGGCGTTATTGCCCAGCAAAATAGGTTTCTCGCTATCACCGGTTAAACCAGAATTGGTAACCCCGAAGTTAAACACCGAACTGAAATCGTCACCCACCAGCACGTCAAGCACCTTCATCTCCAGTAGTACTTGCGGTACCTGCCGATCCAAAGATTTAACTAGTTCGGTAATGCTACGCAAGGCAGCTTTGTCGCCCGTACGCACCACCACCAAATTATGTTCTGCGGCAATCGTGACAAAAATAGGTTCTTTTTGAGTCGAGATTTGTTGCAACTGATTTGAAGAAACCAAATTCCCACTATCGCCACTCGTCACTAGCCCCGCCAATTGGTCAACACTTAGGCCAGCATCCACCGTTTCCTTAACCGCGACACTTCCTCCAGAACCACTGGAACTGCCGCCCTGTTGAGAGCCGCTATTAATGCTTTCCTGACCCGAACCCTTGCCTGAGCTACTAAGCTGCACCCGCTTCCCGTAGAGATTGGCAATCGTCTCGGCCACTAGGTTGACATTAGGATTGCGCAGGGTAAACACCTGGGTTTTTTCGTCACGGTGAACCACTAGATCGCGGTTATATTCCTCGACCTCCATGATACGGAAAGTATCTGACGCAGTGTCAAGCCGATACCACAGACCAGTGATTTTACACAGTGTTTCGATCGCGTCCTTCACTGCCACATGGCGCAGATAAAGTGTTACCTCTTTCTGACCCGCACTACGCGTGGCAACGATATTGACGCCGTACAACTCAGAGATAATGCGTGCTGCATCCACCACCTTGGCTGCTTTTAGTTCGAGTTGCTCGATGCGATGTTCTGCACCTCCGTGGGCCTGAGCAACCAAGGTAACAATCAACAAACAAATCAGAATAACTGTTTTGCCTGCTCGTGAAAAACTAGTGCTGCTCTTCAACATTACCGCACCACCATAATATCGCCGACTGTCCCGACTTCTACTACCACGCTGAGCCGGGCGATGGACTTCACTTTGAGCACCTGACCGGGTTGGGTTGGGTCGAAGCTGATCTCGTCACCTCGGTTTACCATATAAACATCATGGCCACCGATCTCCAACAGAGCCAACGGCTCGCTGCCTTTAGTGCGGGTGATAACACCTCGCAGTTTGAGTGCAGGCAAACGCATTGCTCCTCTTACGGGTTGAAACGCCAGCACGTCGTTATCCTGTGGCTTTGTCTTTCCAATCATTTCCGGTGTCACTGTAAACGGATCGCGCAGTCCGTCTCGAAACGCGTTATGAACGGGTGCTTCGGTTTTAGCACTAAGAGCTGGTGTTTTTGTTACGGTCGCTTTAGGATCATCGAAACGACGCATCATCTCATCGTTTAACTGCTGGCGTTCTTGAAGCATCTGCAATAGACCGGGCAAGTCCCCTGTCAATCCAGTTGTAGATTGCTCGGCTCGTAGTGGTGATGCCATCATTAAAAGCACGGGCAAAAGACATCCCACACAGTAGTCAATTGTTCTCAAATTCATCCTCCCGAAACTGCAAAAATTGCTTTGAAAAAAGCGATATAGACATAGGCCACCATACCGCCGATGATTAAAATGGCCACCGGTTCGATCATACTGCCTAAAAATTTGTTTTTTGCCTCCAGCATCTGATGATAAAAACGACCGGCTTCCTGCATGATCTGATCAAGGCTGCCGGAACGTTCGCCGACCGACGCCAATTGCCGTACCATGGGCGTGATGTAGGGAGAATTCAGGCTGTTGCCTAAATCTCGACCACGCAGCACGCCTTCGGCGGCTTGCTGAAAGGCCATGGAAATGATCCGATTGGTGGTTATCTGTTTAACAATGTTGAGGGAATCCACCAAGGGTAGACCACTACGCAGCAGCATAGAGAGACTCCAAGCAGCCTGTGACATCGCTCCGAGCATAATGATTGAACCGATCACGGGAACTTTAAGTAAAAAACGATCTATCAATAAACGGCCACCTGGTCGGTGGTAGGTGTAAATAATCACGGCGATAACAACCCCAATGCCAACAACAATATAGAGACCCCATTGAGTGAAAAACGCGGAGATATCCAACAATGATTGAGTCTGTGGTGGAATCGGTTTGTTGTTGTTTTCAAAAAATTTAGCGAACTTGGGAATGACGCCGGTGACCAAAAAATAAAACATGCCCACTGCAATCAGAAGTGTGACCATCGGATAAAACAGCGTCGTGAGTACATCACGTTTTAACTTCGCTTTGAGTTCCATATGGTCAGCGATGCGGTCCATCACCTCGTCAAGTTGGCCGCTTGCTTCGGCACTACGAATCATGTACTCAGCCATTTCAGGAAAAAAACTGTCATGTCTGGCGATCGCAATGGAAAGACTATCGCCAGATTGAATATCATCGAGCAAGGTGTTGATCGTTGTTTTCAATTTGCCAGATGCTAGATCGCGAACA
Organism: uncultured Ectothiorhodospiraceae bacterium; assembly: GCA_945787715.1. GTDB lineage: Bacteria > Pseudomonadota > Gammaproteobacteria > S012-40 > S012-40 > CALZJE01. The sequence goes on from CALZJE010000040.1 coordinate 14,745, forward strand.
GTTTTCATTGCCTCGGTCAAGGACAAACCTGAACGTAACATCAAAGCAATTTGGCGAAAGAAAAAAATCTTATTAGACACGGTTACCGGCAGATAATTTTTAAATGCATTAGCTATTTTTTTAGTCTCTAATGGACTATTCAAAGAAAAATTCTGCTCTGCATCAGCATCGTTTACTCCCAACACATAAAGACCCTGATTACGAAGTTTCTTACCAGCACTCTGTCGATCTTCGGCTTCAATGCTACCTTGCTGTTCCTGCCCCTGCTTATCGAGAACAATGTAACGATAAAGCTTCATGCCGTACTCTCCGCATCTTTTTCATTCATGTCCCAAGCATCATGGCCAATGAGTGAAAGGCGGGCCAGCTCTTCCCAAGAGGTTGAACCGGCGATTAATTTATCGCGGCCATCTTGGGAAAGACTGGAGAAATGGCTCGCCTCTTGGCGCAAGGTGATCTCGTCTGCATCTCGGGTGATTAACTCTCCCATGGCATCATCAATCCATAAGGTTTCAAACAGGGCCAGACGACCCCGGTAGCCGCTGCCCAGGCAGTGCGCACAACCTTTGGGCCGGTAAAGTTTAAAATCGTTACCTTCTTTATTCACATCACTCAACAAGCTTTTTTGCTGCGCATCGGGTTCGTAGGCTTCTTTACAGGTATCGCAAAGCCGTCGCACCAAACGTTGGGCGATCACCGCTGCCAAGGTAGAGCCAATTAGATAGCGTTCTACGCCCATATCAATCAAGCGATTAATGCTGGCAATGGCTGAGTTGGTGTGCAGTGTGGAAAAAACGAGATGGCCGGTCATAGCAGCCTTTAACGCGATACTGGCTGTCTCACCATCTCGAATTTCTCCGACCATGATGACATCGGGGTCATGGCGTAAAAAAGAGCGCAAGGCACTGGCAAAAGAGACCTTGCCGCTTACATGCACTTGCGATATACCATCCATAACATATTCGATAGGATCTTCAGCGGTCATGATGTTAGTGTCACTGCCAACGATTTCTTGTAGCGCACTATAGAGCGTGGTGGATTTGCCGCTGCCCGTTGGGCCAGTGATCAACACCATGCCGTAGGGGCGACGAATCGTGGCCCGGAATTGAGCGAGACTGGTCGAAGAAAAACCGATTTGCTCCAGCGTCAATGCCTCAGCATCCGTACCCAAAAGACGCAAGGTTGCGCGCTCACCAAAACGGGTTGGCAGGCAAGCCGCACGGACGTCGAAGGTGGCATTAGTCTCGATGATCTCGTGGCTCATACTGCCATCTTGGGGTTGGCGCTGTTCGGCGATATCCATGCCGGCCAACACCTTCATGCGGCTCATCAAGCTCTGTCCATCGGCCGGCGAGAGTCGTTCCGGGTAGTATTGCAAACGACCATCAACACGCAGTCGAATTTGAAAGCTTTCTTTTAATGGTTCAAAGTGGATATCAGAAGCGCGTTGCAAGTAAGCCTCTTCAAATAAGGTATCAAGCAGAGCCACCGGATCAAAAGCTTTTGCCTGACTTGATTTGCCATCCGTTGTAGCTGATGCTAGCACTAGGGGGCTATGCTGTTCGATGACGCGTTGTATAGTATTGGGTAGTGCTAAACGAACATCCATGTTGCCACCCAAAATACGCCGTGCCTGTTCAATGCCGGCGTGATCTTCGGGATCGGCAACGGCCAAAATAAATCGCTCGGTGTGTTCTGTGTTGTCGCCATCATTTCCAGACTTTTGTAGCCCTGTTCCGCTCAACTTTTTTTCCTTCAACCCTCTTCCAATCAACAATGGCACCATCAACCGCCTTTCCGATAATGAGCGAGGTAATTTACGCAGGCGCTTAGGATCGGGCTGCAAGGTATCGTCGATATAAACAATGGCATGCAGTTCGGCATAGGCCCGATAGAGAGCAGCCAACGGTGTGCGTGTAGAAAAGCACACAAATGTTAATAAGTTTCGTCGCTCTCGACGCGCTTGGAGCTGTAAACGCGCCACTTCGTCAGCGGCTAGCAGCCCCTGTTCAATAGCGGCATTAATTAGGGTGGTATCGCGTAACATTAGCTCGCTGCACCCAGTCGTTCGCGGGATTCAGCCTGTAAAACACGAAGCAAATCTTCGAGATGTTCACCCCGAGGGGTATGAGAAAGGGCCAAGGTTTTGCTGATTAAACGTTCTTTAACACGCAGCGCTAACGCTAACTCCAGGGTCTGGTTTCCCTGATTTCGACCAGTCTCCATGACAGAGCGGATTTGTTCAGGTTTGTGATGGCGAATCAGGCTGGCCACGGCGTTATTAACCATCAAAATTTCATTGATTGGAATACGCCCGCCTTGCTCTGAACGCAACAAACGCTGGGTCACTACTGCTCTTAACACCATTGATAACTGTTTACGTACGCCATCCTGTTCATCACCTGCAAAAGCACCCACTAAACGGTCGATAACACCAACCGCATCGTTGGTGTGCAGGGTGGAAAAAACCAAATGACCCGTTTCAGCTGCCGTTAAGGCCGCACTCATGGTTTCTGCATCACGCATTTCTCCCAATAAAATAACATCAGGATCTTCACGTAACGCATCTTTAATCGCCTGGGCAAAAGAAATTGAATCAGCACCAACTTCACGCTGATGTACCGTCGCCAGCTGATTGCGATGAATATACTCCACTGGTTCTTCAATGGTGAGAATATGGCAACGACGTTGACGATTGATCTCATTGATCAAGCTTGCCAAAGTGGTTGACTTGCCACTGCCGGTAGCACCGGTGATTAACACTAAACCTTCGTGAAAACGTGTCAATTCTTCCAATTGTGGTGGCAGGCGAAGTGCAGCCAGCGTATGAGTGGTGCCGTCTAGACGCCGTGCTGCTACGGCAATGCCGCCCCGTTCGCGATAGAGGTTAATTCGAAAACGCTCGCTGTTGCAACTGTAGCTTAAATCGGCACTACCTTGACGATCAAACGATTCACGCCGAACTGGGCTAAGCAGGGATTGCAGAATAGCTTCGAGTCGTGGTTCATCCATCAGTTCCAGTGCTTCATCAGCAATCAACTCACCACCGATACGGTAAGTGGGGTGGCAGTGACGAGAGAGATGCAGATCGGATGCGCCTTTTTCGTTGGCGATAATCAACAGACGATCAAGCAACGATTGACTCGCTGCTGCAGAATTATTTGAGTTCATGGCTGTTATTTATTAAGGTTATTTTCAAAAGTTATTTTTTAGAATATTTTTTGTGTGGCTGTCTAAAAGGCCAAGGTAAGTGCAGCTTGCAACACAGCATTGGGGGTACGCTCTTGCTCTATACTGAAAGCAAAACGAGTAACCACGACCGCATGCGGCAATTGTCTGAACGAGGTAATAAACTGGTTGAGCTGATAGAAATCACCACGCAACGTAATATCAAACAGACGACGGTTTAACAATGCATAAGCCTTTGCTTTCTCACCGGATCTTCCTGCATCGGTGGCCAGTTGTGTTAGATCCATGCTGGAAGCACTGATTTTCAAAATTCTGACGCGGCTTTCCGTCGCCAGCTGGGTAATTTGCTTGCGCATACTAGCTTCAGCATCACTGCGTCTCAGGTCGATGAAATTACTCTCAAATCCTTCCAGCGTGGATTGCTCTTTGGCCACCTTGGCTTTGAGCGACTCGACCTCCTGTCTCAGTGTGGCACTATTGTTAGCCCCAGGACGCAGGGGTTTTGCACTGTTCATCTCGGATTGACTTTTAGTAAGCTGCTCATCCAATACCTGCATGTCTGTTTGTAAGGGCTGGTATCGCAGCATCAGATAAGCACTAGCTATTCCAATCAAAGCTAGTATGCAAAGCAAAGCTGACTCGCGCTTTGATTTTGGCTTTAATGATTTCATCGGCTAGGCTCTTGGTCGTTTGTTAATAGAGGTTTCAGCATAAATGAGAAACGATAACCTTCAATGCCATTACGATGCTCCACTTCGCTTGGACTATTGGCGATATAGAGTCCCCAACTCTCCAACTCGTAGATAAGCAGTTCATTAAAGCTGTCGATGGCCTCTTGGTTCATTCCCCAGCCATTGAGTTTAAATCGATACCATTGCTGCTCTTCGAATGCTGTTACCACCACGCGATCGGGCACGACTCGCCCCAACATCGGCAGTAATGCCTCAACAAACTGCTGACGTTTAATTAACACTGATTCGATGGCCTGCTTGCGAGCACTTTCCTTTTGAAAGGTTGCAGCCCACTCATCCCGTGACTTTTTTACCGACTGATATTCATCATCTTTGCTAGCCAATTTTTCGTTGGCAGCCAAAATCAGCGACGTCTTATGTTCGTTTTCAGCAATTTCTGCATCGATCTGTTTTGTTTTCCAGAGAGCCCAAGCCTCGTTACCTGTCATTATCATCAATAGCAAACCTAGGGCGGCGCCCAGCTGCACAATCGATTGTTTATACAATGGGGGAGGTGGTGGTTCACCCTGAAGTTGAATAGCACTGTCGGCAGATGTTAGCCCATAAAAATGAAAACAACTTGATAGCATGCCGCCAAATTCATCGGCCTTATTCGATTCGATACCGTGTTCGACACCCGGTTCGAGAGCGGATTGAAACACGCAATGCGCCGATAACAGTTCTTGCAGCGGCACAAAGGGGCGTTGAAGTTTCTCGCTCAAGGTCTTCGCCAAGTTTTCACGCCGAGGATGACAGCCGGTCAGATATATCTTTTCAATATCGCTGCTCAATGCCGACTGACAGAGTTCGATAATTTCATCGGCTTTCACCGTGTGATCACAGCACTTTATCAGCCCCAAGAAAACCACTTGCCCCTCTTCCACGCGACTGCAGACCACCACGCCGGGCTGAATCTCAACAACTACCTGAGGAGATTTAAACTGCGCCAAACTTGGCGCAGTAGCACCAGCGGCAGGATAGAGCCACTGCAAGCGAACTTGATGGTGGGCAAAAGCTTCAACCCAGCTCTGGCGTAAGGTTGAGCTCATAGCAGCACACAACCACAAACCCGGCTGTCGACCTGCCTGAATTGGGCTGGGCTGCCAGCTGCAATCGACGCTACTATCAAACAGGTGCAGACTTTCCTGCAATGCCAGGCACTCTTCTAGTTGTTCGCGATTAATCCACTCACGTTTGATCGCCTCCTCGCCAAAACGCGCAGGCGTGCGACCACCACTGGCTTGTGTCGCCAGCTTGAGTGCTTGCATGTCATCAATAATTTCATCACGTTGTTCCTCTGTAAGATAACCCCGGCCAATCAGCAGCCAACCGAGATTCCATTGCGATAACTGCTCGGTAAGCAGCGCTTCCATCTCCCAGCGCACCAGCTCCAGCATGCGTTGATCTGGCAAGACTTCTTTACCTTCAATGGGTAATTCTAATAGTGTAGGTATAATGTTTGTGTTAAGTAAGATGGCCTGTTTGGGTGGCGTTACACCGCGTTCTTCTAATTGTTTTAGGAGATCGCCTATCGCTGCCCGCGGCTCCATAGCGCGGGATTTCAATGTCTGTTCTACGATGACTTTGTCGCCATGTAGACCTACCACCAGGGCACGCAGGGTGAGGCCGTCGCTTTCGGCGACTAGGAGTCGGTTGGATTTTTTGGGGATTCGGGCTCGCAGGGTTTTGGCGTCAGGGAGACCACTAATTAGTGAATTGAGTTGCGTAGAGTTTTTGAGGATACGACGGTTCAAGGAGTGACCTCCAGAGAAATAGTCGGGGTTGAACTTCGTGGAAAAAGGTGTAAGGTTTGAAAATCACGAACTGCGTCACTGGACTCATTAAATACAACAATGGGGTGAACTCCCACAGGAATAGTCGAGCCAACAGTAACAGCTACGCCATTTTCCAACCAGGCCGTGGTTGGTGAGGATGTTTCACTGGCGCCGACAGCTAAATTAGATAAATTAAAATAGTAGGTTGTCCATTTATCTGCCATTGCAACCGCGCTGTTCTCATATATGAGAATAGCCGCTGTATGATCGGTACCAAGTTCAGCGGCCAAGTTATTAGTAACAGTTACCTGGAGTGTAAACAGGTCAACGCGCCAGTCGTTCGGGCCGACTTCGTGCTCTATGGGACCGCTAACCGCGTTGGCGGCAAGCTCATATTTATAGGTTTCGCTTGTTGAATCGTCTATGTCAAACTCCCGTCCCCAACCATCACGAAATTCGTTTTGTGAATCAAGATGTGCACGCACATAAGGCCCACGATACCCTTTGTAGATCTGTTCAGTTAGTGTTTCGTTTGTTGCTGGAGATTGAGAGCTGTCTTCATAGATCGGATTTTTGGATCCATATAAATCCCACTTTTCGCCGCTATTTTCGGCCCAACCTGTACTTGCTGTATCATCGAAGTTGATCAGCGGATTCAGCGCTATTTCCGGGGTATCTGTTGGCGGTAATGTACCGTTATCAAAAATGAAGCCGGACATTATCGACTGATCGCCATGCGACCGAATCCCGAGAAGAGCGTCATCAATTAATGTCATTTTCTGCAACGACTCTTCGTAACGATGATGCCCATCCTCTTTCTCAATAAAACTTAAAGACACCGCCGCCAGCGTACCCATGATGAATACCACTAATACCAATTCAAGTAAGGTAAAACCGCGTTGTTGGCTGAGACTTGTGCGTCGTGCGCACCACTCCCATTTGGTATTCATTTATCGCTATCACTCCACCATTGCTTTGCTTGATTTAACAAAGTCGGTTTTGCATGACGATCGAAAGCATAAACCAACAAGCCGGGGCCATAAGGTGAGTTGTAGGCATGGTAGCTGTAAAAGGTCACCTTATCCCCCTTGCGCAATAATTCCTTAACCTGAGTCAGCAGCTCATCCACCACATAAAGGTGGTATTCAGTTCCATTTATGGAGCGCACATCCATCAACTCGGAAACACTTGGGGGCGTCTCGCCGCCAAATTCACGCAGCAGGCCTTGCAGGTATTTGCTTTTTCGTGGCTCTGGAAGGGTGACAATCTCCGCATCAAAATACAGCTTGCGAAAGAAAGTGATTTCTACCTTGCCCTTTTTGCTGCGGAAATTATCGATCATATAATCGAAATCCTGTTGCGTAACGCCGCTACGCGGGTCGCTGCTGCTTTCATCCGCTGGCTTGTTGGCGAAGAGAGGAGTTTGAATCATTAACAACAAGAATAAAATCGTGATTAAACGCATAATTTTTTCCATTTTTTATTATTCAACTCAATACAGACATAACACCAGATCATCAGTGTTGCCTAAGTTTGGTGGGCAGGTGAGCGTTTGATTAAGATCATACTTGCCGTTTAGCCCCATGCTGACGATGCGAGCATCCGTTTGATCAAGATCGAACAGTAGGTAAGGGCGGCCGTATTTGTCATGAGGAGCATCACTGTTCAATTGACCAACAAAACGCCAGTCCAACAAGCAATCGTCATTAACACCGACTGCATCATTCTCAATACATGATGTAAATGCAGATCCAGGATTATCATTAGCAACCGGTGAAAAAGTGAAAGGATCAGGCACTCCACGAATAAGCGTTATCGCATTGATGTAGATGTTATAAGGTGTGCCGGAACCAGTGGTGAGCAGTGCATCGCCCACATCTACTAATCCAGAATCGCCACCCGAAAGATAAGGCCCGCGCCAGCCGTTTTGATAATCAATGTTCCAATTGGTAACAGCAGTGGGTAGGTTAAACATAAATCTAAAGTCTGCAGGCGATGTTTGAGCGATACCATTAAAATTTCCCACATCCTGCTTGTATTTCAGTAACGCTTGACGAATTTGCTCCATTTCGAAACGTGCGGCTTGAATTTTAGCGTTAGTTTGCACCGAGCCACTGCCGGTACCAAAACTACTTACTGCCATACTACCCAAGACTGCCAGAATTATTACAACCACCACCAATTCAAGCAAGGTAAATCCCTGCTCATAACGGCGTTTGTCAACTCTCTCATTCATATTTTTTTCCTGAAAAAAACGAGGAGACGCCGATGGACGCCACCCCGTTTTCATATGTCCCGCTAATTAAATCAATGATGGCGGGTCAAACTAACGAACTAAACGAATTTAGCCCTTCTGACCGCTGAACTCAGCGATTTCTTCATCAAGAAAATCACCTCGGGCATCAATGATTGCTTGAACGTAGGCCTTACCGCCGCTCAAAGGAACATCAGTGGCGGTGGCAGTTAACAATCGACCATCGGCATCCCCATCGGTACCCACATTAATCAGTGCGATATAATGCGCATATTTATCCTTGCCAATTTGCCCGTAGAATGGTGCTTTAGCATAGGGTGAATCAGGCCCTCCAATGAAATCAGACGCTTGACCGATACCTAATCCAATCAACACCGCATTTTCATCAGCACCCACTTTTTTATTGTTATAGCCACCATCACCACGCTTCCATATCATCACTGGCTCAAGGGCCGCCATGGGAACGGAGAAACCACGTCCGCGGTTGTTCCATTCAGCGCCATTTGGCTGAGGATCTTCAAAGGCATGGTTGGGGATATCAGCATTAATTAGGAAATGCGCTGCATCACCAAAATCGGCTGCTGCTGTAATTGTAGAACCGCCGATAGTCGCGGTGTTTTCTACAGTGGTGGCATCATTGTCGCAAGCAGCTGCAACTGCATAGCGAACATTCAACACGCCTACATCAGTAAGTGCTAGCGCTTCTTTAGCGTCGGCAGCAACTAAGTCAAACTTACCCGCTAGCTTGGCACCGATACCGCCACCGATTCCGGAAATGTCGGATATACCACCAAATTTGTAGGACGTGGCAGCTAAAACTGGGGAAGGTGCCGCGGCATTAACAATTGCACCAGCTGCAGCCAAAGGACGGCAGGCCAGAGATTCCAGATTGTCCGGCAGACGCTTTTCGGCCGTTTGGTAATAGCGCAAGTTGCTTTCAATGCTCGCAATAACATTAGTCGCAGTTCCTTGTGCTGCTTTAGTTTCCTGACCGCCGAAAGACCCAATTGCGGCACCACCAACAATCGCTAGAATCGCGACAACCACCAGAAGCTCAAGTAGCGTGAACCCACCTTCTTTGCGCTTCAGGCGCAAGGCTTTTTTGCGGAGTTTTTTATCTTCAATGCATTCAACGGATTTGATGTCTAGCGCATTGAATTTTGCGACTACTTCTTTTGCATTTTTTATCATTACAATGTATTCCAATTAGTTAATTTATCCGGGCCACTCCACTCGCAGGAGCTGGTTGTCGGTATTGATCATTTAGGGAAGAATGTGCGACCCCGCGCCGCCACGAAAATTAGTTTTACCTGGTGTTTCTAATCTCTTCGTTCTCTTCGTTCGCCGCCCATTCGCCGCTCCAGCTTAAAATCTCGAGGGCTCGATTGCCGTCGTCGCTCGGGGTTGATGCGTCTACCGCTGTCGAGTGTGGAAGGGGTGTTGCTAGGATTTTGGTTGTGATAATCCACCACATACCGATATTGTTTGCCGCAGTAAATGATGACTTCTTTTTGCTGGCGTCGCAGTAGCCTTACTTCGACCCGTAGATCGCCGTAACCTTCATGGGAAAAAATTTCATCATAAAGTGCGCAGAGACGCTGTTTAACCATGTGGTTAGTGTTGGTCTTCACGCCTTGACGTTCGTTACTGCCAATCGCTACAGCGATGCTTTTACTACGGACCTGATTTTCAGGCATAAAAAAACCTCCTTGAATAAAGTACTCTAGCCAAAAAAAATACTGTTGGCTGGCTACCTTTACCGGGAGGCATGGGGGGCTTGCTACAAATGAATGCTAATAATAGTGATTCTCATTCGCGATGTCAACAATAAATCCACCTTTGACCCTGTAAAGTGCGAAATGCTAATTCAGGTTCTGTCTCAAACAGTTACGATTGGATTTTAGACAGTCATGGAGTGCTGTGTAATTTTGATCAAACCTGACCACATAGACCTCGTAAAATGGTGTTGTTATAATTATGCTTAGTGAGGACGGCAGACGGTTAATAGTAACTTAGTGTTTGTCGAATAATGTTATACATATAGCGGATATAGCAGTTACAACAGGTAAGGAAAGCCAAATGAAGCACGGAATGAAGATCACTTTTGTGGCAAAGATATTGGATTGTCGTTTGTGGTTCACCCCGTTATTTCTTCTATTCACTTTAATGAGTTCACAAGCTGTTTTCGCTGGCGAAACTTATCTCACTAACACGGACAACGAAAATAATGCGCTAGAAGGCGTGGCTGATTTCGATTTAGATAATTTCATCACTCGTGGGGACGATCGTTCCCCAATAGAATTCAACATCAATCTCACTGGCGATCTCCCTACTGAATCTGCTCATTTAACATTACGTACGTTTGATATTGATGAAAAATCGGGTGAAATTGATAACGTTTATTTGAACGGTAATTTTATTGGTTTTTTAACCGGTATGAATGGGCAGTGGAGCACATCAGTATTCGAAGTTGACAAAGACTTTATCGTTGCCGGCAATAATCTCATTGAAATTCAGGTTAATGCGGGCTATCCCGATGTCACCAGTTCTATTAAGTGGGCGGTTACCGTTGATTGGGCACAGTTGTTGATCGATGGTGGTATCGCAGGCCGCGCTGATAACAAAGATATATCAATTATCGCTTACCTTGTTAATGACAATGACATCACTATTAACACACGTTCCGAAGTGTTTACTACGGTGGGGGGGCAATTTCTTGTCGAAATTAAACTGATAGACCCGAATGGAAATGTTATCAGTGTAGATTCGGAAAGTTTTAGTACTAATCCAGGCGCTACGCAAATTATTGAACAAGTATCTGATTACAGTCTTACCGGTTCTACCGGTACTTACACCATTCAGGCGCTGCTATTTTTTGTTGATGCAGATGGGATACTGCAACAACAGGATATCGAAGCACTAGAGTTTGTGCATACCGCAGGAGTCGGCGCTATTGATATGGATGGCGATACATTAACCAATGAAGAAGAAAAGCAGATTGGCACCAGCCCATATAACTCGGATACTGATGGTGACGGAGTTGGTGATGCTGAAGAAGTTGGACCCGATATCAATTCACCACTTGATTCAGACGATGATGGTGTCATGGATGCGCTTGAGTCCTCATTTTTAGATAGTGATAATGATGGTGTGCATGATCAGAGTGACCCGGAAGATAGTAATCCCTGTGCGCCCAACCTGGTAAGCGATGCCTGTTTATCGTTGGATACGGATAACGATGGATTAACCAATGGACAAGAAATACTTTTAGGAACAAATCTCAATGAGGCGGACACTGACGGCGATGGCATTGAAGACCTAAGCGAAGTTGGGAATGATGTAAACTTGCCACTCAATGCTGACAGTGATGATTTTATTGATGCGCTAGAGTCGGCGATAAATGATAGCGATGGTGATGGTGCCAGTGACCAAAACGATGCTGAGAACACAAATCCGTGTGTGCCTTTTCCCGATGCAGCAGAATGTTTAAACATTGATTCAGATGGTGATGGCTTGAGCAATGCGCAGGAAATTGCGTTGGGTACAAATCAAAATAATCCTGATACCGATGGCGATCAAATCCCGGATGGTGTGGAAGTAGGCAATAATTTTAGTAATCCAATCGATAGCGACATTGATAGCCGAATCGATGCGTTGGAATCTGCCATTGCCGATGCGGACAGTGATGGCTGGAATGATCAGATTGATCCCGCTAACAATAATCCTTGTATTCCCAATGTAAACAGCAACACCTGTGTTGGCCTGGACAATGACGGTGATGGTGTCCCGAATGCACAAGACACAGATGCAGATAACGACGGCATTCCGAACATCGTGGAAGGCACAAGTGACAATGATGGCGATGGTGTTCCAAACCACCTCGATCTTGACAGTGATGGCGACGGCATCAGTGACATCATCGAAGCGGGCGGCATTGACAGCAATGTTGACGGCGTGCTGGATAACGCTAACGACAGTGACGGCGATGGTCTGGCCGATTTGGTTGATCTCGATAGCGGCGGCACTCCAATCATCCCACAGGACGCTGATGCAGACGGCATTCCCGACTTTGCTGAATCCAATACCATTGACGCCGATGGTGACGGCTTAAGTAACGCCGCCGATAAAGACGCAGACAATGATGGTATCCCCGATGGAGTGGAAGCCGGTAGCAATCCCAACTCACCGGTTGATACAGACAACGACGGCCTAGAGGATTATCTCGACCTTGATAGTGATAACGATGGTCTAACTGATCTCATTGAAGCTGGCGGAATTGACGGCAATGGCGATGGCAAGTTGGATGATTTTGCGGATAGTGACAATGATGGACTTGCTGATCTGGTTGATTCCGATAATGGGGGCACGGCATTACCGATCCCGGATACAGATAATGATGGTATTAAAGATTTCCGTGACTGGGATAGCGACAACGACAGCATCGCAGACCTGGTCGAAGCTGGAGGCGTCGATGCTAATGGGGATGGCAAGACAGACGAGCAAACCGACACTGATAATGATGGTTTAGTAGACCTCTTCGACCCCGACAATAGTGGTTCGCCACTGACCACCGATGATAGCGATGGCGACGATCTACACAACGGAATAGATTCAGGAGCGGCGGATCAGGACAATGACGGTGTTAATGACCAGGATGATCTTTCAAATAATAACGCCTGTGATCCTAATCCTAATAGCATGGCTTGCTTCAGTGGCTCAGCCGATCGTGATGATGATGGTTTAACTAATACTCAGGAAGCAGCATTAGGTACCGATCCCACACAGCTAGATAGTGATGGCGATGGACAATCAGATCTGGCCGAAGTGAGTGATCCAGACTCTCCAACAGATACTGACGGCGACGGAATCATAGATGCCATTGAATCCAACAACCACGACACGGATGGTGACAGCATTGTTGACGCGCAGGATATGGATACGGATGGTGACGGTATTCCAGATGTTATTGAAAAAGGCGGCAGTCCTGCCGTTGCAGATAGTGATGATGATGGTGTGCCAGACTATCGTGACCTCGACAGTGACAATGACGGTCTTACCGATTTAGTTGAGGGTGGTGGTATTGACCGCAACGGTGACGGTTTGTTAGATGATCAACAGGATTCTGGTGATGATGGTTTGGCTGATCTAGTTGATTTCAAAGATGGTGGTACGCCGCTAACACTTCCTGACAGCGATAATGATGGCATGCGAGATTACGTTGATTTAGACAGTGATGCTGATGGTTATAGTGACTTGCTCGAATCGGGTGTTACTCACAACAGTGTCGACGGCCGCCAGGACAATCTCACCGATACCGACGGTGACGGCTTGGTAGATACGGTTGATTCTGATAATGGCGGGATACCATTAGCGGCGATTGATACCGACTTGGATGGTTTATTAGATTATCGGGATAGCGACAGTGATGCGGATGGCGCATTGGACCTCACTGACCCCGCACGCACAGATCCATGTAACCCAAAACTTGATACAGCTGCTTGCCTTGGTACTGAACACAGTGACGGTGATGGCTTGACCGATGCACAAGAAGTTGCTCTTGGCACTGATCCCAATAATGCGGATAGTGACGGAGACGGGGTTGACGATGGTACCGAAGTCGGAGTCAATCCGAGCACACCGTTGGATACTGATAAAGACGGCATCATTGATGCGCTGGAGTCATCCAACGAAGATACAGACGGCGATGGCATAGTTAATTCCAGCGATGATGATAGCGATGGTGACGGTATACCTGATGTGCTCGAAGCAGGGCCAGCGAGTAATCTCTTGCTCGATACTGACAGTGATGGTCTAACTGATGTCCACGATCCAGATTCTGATGGCGATGGCTTACCCGACTTTTTCGAAGGAGGTCTGAGTGGTATCGATACTGATGGTGATGGCATCGATGATGTGTTCGATGTTGATCAAACCGGTGGCGTCGATGCTAACAGTGACGGTATTGATGACCTTGTTCAAACACGAGACACTGATGGTGACGACTTTCCGGATTTTCGTGACATCGATACTGATAACGATGGCATATCCGATCAAGCAGAAGCAAACATGAGTGGTGCAGATGTCGATGGTGATGGTATCGACGATGTCATCGATGTTGATCAAACTAGTGGCACCGATAGCAACGGTGATGGCATTGATGACAGTTACTCACTCCCTGATACTGATGGTGATACTGTTGCTGATTTTCGTGATCTTGACAGCGACAACGACAGTATCAATGATGTTATCGAAGCAGATTTTAGTGATGCTAACAATGACGGTATGGCGGATAGTGGGCAAGTTGTGACAAACAGTCCGCAAAATACTGACAGCGATGACTCACCGGATTACCGAGATCTCGATTCGAACAATGATGGCGTGTTCGATATCGATGACGCAGGGCTTGGTGATCTGGATGCTGATAATGATGGGCATATTGACAGCTCCACCGACAGCGACGGAGATGGTCTAGCTAATGTGACGGATGACAATCCCGATCGATTTGGTGAAGCTGTAAGCGAACCTAGCCGAGCACCATCACCATCAGATATTGATGGTGATGGCATTCTAAATACAGTGGATTTTGATGCGGACAATGACGGCATCCCTGATGCTGAAGAAGGCGCAGGTCATTCCGACAATGATGGTATTCCGAATAATCTAGATTTAGACAGTGACGGTGATGGTATTTACGACATCATCGAAGGTGGTGGCATTGATAGTGATAACGATGGCATGGTTGATAACTTCACTGATGACAATGCAAACGGTATTGCAGATGTTTATGACGCTGATGATCTCGACGGTGTACCACTCAAAGCAATCGATACTGACGGTGATGGTGTGCAAAATTATTTGGACTTGGATAGCGATGCAGACGGTTTCCCCGATGCGCAGGAAAAACTGAATGACTTCGATGGCGACGGTATTGCGGATTACATTGATAAGAGTAAAAAACTGCGCACGGCTACCAGTGGCATCGGTGCAAATGGCCTGGAACTATTGTTGTTTTTCGCTTTACTACTTGTGATCAGAAAATTAATAAGGCGTCGTGAAAAATTTTTAGCAGCAATTTGTGTGATTATGAGTGCAAATGCTCAAGCAGCAATGGATACAGAAGAAAAGATAGCAGAAATACCTGTGCATGATTGGCCAATTAAACGTTTGTACCTGGGGCTAGATCTTGGCGCATCATGGTTAGATCCTAGAGACAATGATTCCAATTTTCATGTTGCTGATAACACCAGTCAAGGAATGAGAATCGAAGTCGGATATGATTGGTCCAAGCACATAGCCTTCGAAGGTTTCTACCTTTATCCAGGGTCTGCAGTAATTAATCATGTAGATCCTGCGATTGGGCGTTTGGGCCGGGTGAATTATCATATCCTTGGCCTTGGTATCGACTATCGTCCGTTGTGGCATGAAAAAGTGATATTGCCTCATCTTAAATTGGGCTTGTCGACCACGCGTAACATCACAACTGATGATCGCATAAACTACAAGCGCGAATCCACGATGGCTTTGTATTTTGGCGTAGGTGTCAGTTGGCGTTTTCGACAAGACTGGGCGGCAAACGCCGAGCTGGTCACGTATGACAATGACGAAGCGTTTTTGTCAGTAGGGCTGCGAAAATATTTCGGTGGCAAAAAGCAGGAAGAGATAATACCCATACCGATCGCAACACCCAAACCACCGATTGATAAAGATGAAGACGGGGTTCCAGATTTTCGTGATCAATGTACAGACACACCTAAAGGTGAGAAAGTAGGGAAATGGGGATGCGAACTTGATGATGATAAAGATACTATTGTCAACCGATTAGACATGTGTCCAGATACCAAACTCGATGCCAAAGTGGATAACAGCGGCTGTGAAATCCCCGAGATTATTATCCTTCGTGGCGTGAATTTCGAAACCGGTTCAGAAAAGTTGAAACCGGATTCTAAATACGTCCTGGATGATGCTGCGGATATATTAGTTCGCTATCCCGCCTTGAAAGTGGAGATTGCCGGACACACTGATAATCGAGGTAATGCTGAATTCAATCTGCAACTCTCACAAAAACGTGCTGAATTGGTACGCGAATACCTTATAGGTAGGGGTGTAATCAGCGAAAATCTTACAGCTAAAGGGTATGGTGAAACCCAGCCCTTGGATGATGCAGAGAACGACGACGCCTGGATGGTGAATCGTCGTGTAGAGCTGCATATGCTCGAATGATAATGCTGGAGGGTGATAGTTAGCGTACTCAGAAAGCTAGATTTTTACGTGGAGCTAGCAACGTGCTACAGGTTGCTCATACGTAGGTCTTGTGCCGTGCGTATTATTTTTTCTTAAGTGCAGTGCTAGTTCGTAAATATTTCGAACGGTTAATGAAATACATGTCAAAAGGAAAGTAAGCGCTCCAAATCCCCATCTTTAAATCTGAGTTAAATTTTCGCACCATTGTCTCATCAACATGACTGGCTGACTCATATGATTGCGACTAGTGAAGCCTAGTCGATGACTGAGCATGCATGCTTCGAGATTTGACCCCGTAAACTCCTCCAAGAATACTTCTGCCAAATCCTGGTGCATCAGAAATTAAAAGATTCAATGAGCCAAAAGTGTATGCGAACAAAAATGCGCCTATCGCTGCGATAAGGAGCCTTTACGAGTGTTGATTGGTTTGCGGTAGAGTACGCGGTAGCGAATTGCAAACCAAGCTTTGCTGGAAAAAGTCACATTGAATGTGTTGTTAGCTGAATATATTGATTATATTTCATTGTTCTGGGTGTATTAGCTTTACTTGGGGATAATATGTTTTATATTTACTCAAGTCTCTGGTTATAAGATCAAGTTTTGATACCGACGCATGTGCGCCGATGAAGAAATCGGGTAATGCCGAAGTTTTTGTTCCTTTATTTCTTCGGTATTTGAGGAATACTTTTCCTGTAAGAAATAGTGCCTCACGAGGTAATTCCAAGACCTTGATTCCCAGTTCAGAGATAGCTTGTTCCAATTCTTCTATTTGAGTAAAACCAATTGATATTTCTGTATAGACAATAGAGTTTATGTACAAAGTGTTTCTTTGGCTATATTGCTCCAGTATACTTTCAGACCAATCAGCCCAGTGAGGATCATCTGTAAATAAATCGAGTAAAACGCATGAGTCAACAAGGATTCCATTCATCAAATTTTTGGCGGTTGCTATCCCTCTGAATTTATTGAATTTTCCTTCAGTATGAGTAGGTTCGCCGGTCTTGATAATATAGAATTTTCCATCATCTTCCACAAAATCAATTTCAGTTTCGGGCACAATGCCTAGACTTTCTCTTACATTGCGTGGAATTGTCACTTGCCCCTTTGTTGTGACTCGCATAATTTAGACTCCATAAAAGCAGAAAAGTAATACAATTATGGTATTACCTTCATCTAGATGCAAGTTTTAAACTGTGAACTACGAACTATTTCAGTTAATAATAAATAGATGAAGAATTGCCAGCCTGCTATTGTAGAAATTTTTCTATGCTTCTTTTTCAAACGCTAGCGATAGACGGAAACTTCTGAGATTAAACTAGGGCAACAAGTAATCTTATTATATATAAGATGGCTCGTGTTCAATTGGGGAATTTCCCGAAATATTGATGATAGTATGTGTTTGGCATTTGTAAGCTAATGAAATACTGCGACATAGATCAAATAATAATCAGAAAATATCGAGGTGTGTAAAATTAAAGTGGAAGATTTGAAAAAAGAATGGGAGATTCTGCATGGGGATAATGAAAAATATGAGCGCTATTCCTTACTCATAAAACTTGCGTGTATTTTAGTAACACTTTCATTGATTATATTTTCGGCAAATATTATTTTATCGCTATTTATTATCGCAATATTTTGGGGGCAGGAAGCGATTTGGAAAACTTTTCAAGAGAGATTGTGCGAAAGAATATTGGTGCTAGAAAAAGCGTTAGGTAGTGACTCACAAAGTCTACCTCAGTCTTTTCAATTCTATTCAGAGTGGATAAAAAACAAACCATCCACTTCTGGTGTCATTAAAGCGTACGCAAAAAATGCATTAAAACCGACAGTAATCTACCCCTATATCATTTTAATGTTACTACCATTGATAATTGCCAGCATATAGCGACCTCTTCCTTTTTGTTGAGTTAACATGTTGAATAACTGAAAATTAATACGTATTCTACGGAGGGGTAATTGCTGTCTGATGGATGTAAATGAACATTAAATAAACAGCTCAAGAAGTGGTTCACGACTTATTGCCAAATTGTAATGACTTAGTAGAATACTCAGGCTGGTTAGAGCGATAGGTTAATGCTAACATGCGGCACGAAAGGTAAGAATTAGGCGAATGCTTTGTAGGAAAAGATTGTTTTTTATACAGAGTTTTCGAAGTAGTTATAAGAACATAATTCAGATGGAAATCTTCGAAGTTTTTAACATTTCCCCATTGGAGTTGTATTGATGCTCGAATGCATTAACCTGGAATGTATGCGAGGCGATCGCAGGCTCTTTAGTGGGCTTAACTTCTCATTGAATGAAGGTGAATTGCTGCATATAAAAGGTGCCAATGGTAGTGGTAAAACTTCGCTGATGCGAATCATGGCCGGCCTCATGTTAGAAGAAGATGGGGAAATACGCTGGAATGGCAAATGTATTCGCAAGCTTAGGGAAGAATATCAAAAAGATATGCTCTACTTGGGCCATTTGCCTGGAATAAAAGCAGATCTCACCGCTTTGGAAAACCTTCGCGTTAACAGCGCAATGTCGGGCAATGAAATTTCCGAAGATGTTGCGTGGGCTGCACTTGGAAAAATAGGTTTAAAAGGTAGGGAAGATCTACCAGCGCGAGTATTATCGCAGGGTCAGCAAAGAAGGGTAGCATTAGCTGGAATGTTGGTTTCCAAAGCGAAAATTTGGATTTTAGACGAGCCGTTTACAGCGCTGGATGTAAAAGCAGTGGTAATGCTACAAGATGTTTTGGCTGAACATCTTGAGAATAACGGCATGATTGTTTTGTCTACCCATCAGGATTTTACGGTTTCCAGGGGGAGTTTGAGAATGATTGACCTGGGAGCATTGTCGCATGAAGTGGGGGAGGCGCATCAATGATTCAGGTAATGCGCTGGCTAATTTGGCGTGATATGACGCTAGCAATGCGTCGTAAAGCAGAAGTGCTGACTACATTGTTATTCTTTGTTATTGTTGTCACACTTTTTCCATTGGGTGTTGGTCCGGATATCGACATGCTTCAGGAAATAGCCCCCGGTGTTTTGTGGGTTGCTGCATTATTAGCATCCATGTTGTCGCTTAATCGTTTATTTGCTGATGATTATGTAGACGGATAATTTCATCACAGCCATTAGCATTGTTAGTGCTGAGTAAAATATTAAGCCATTGGTTTTTAACCGGCTTACCGCTGGTACTGATTTCACCGATATTGGGATTCCAGTTAGGATTGGAAACAGAAAGCATCATAATATTGATGATGACACTTTTAATAGGTACACCTGTCCTAAGTTTAATAGGTGCAGTTGGTGCTGGTTTAACATTGGGTGTACGTGGTGGGGGAGTATTACTTTCTCTTTTGGTTTTACCACTTTACATCCCAGTGTTGATTTTTGGATCAGGTGCCGTAGACGCTGCCAGGTCTGGTTTGGGCGTAGAAGCACATTTTTCATTGTTGGGTGCGTTTTTGGTGGGAGCGCTTCTGTTAGCACCACTGGGCGCAGCGGCAGCTTTGAGAATTTCATTAGATTAATTCATACCTGTATTAATCAAGATGTTAAAAAGTATAGATATTTATGCTTTTAGTAAGAGGTATTAAGGGTTGATGAGTATATTTACTAAGGCTTTTTGGTTGCAGCTTTCTTCACCAAAAGTATTTTATCCCATAGCTGATAAGTCAATTCCGTGGCTTTTAACAGCGACTGTTTTATTATTATTAGTTGGACTTTATTACGCATTCATCGTTGCGCCAGTGGATTACCAACAAGGAAACAGCTACCGCATTATGTTTATCCATGTGCCCGCCGCATGGATGGGAATGTGGATTTATGTGGTTATGTGTATATATGCGATTATCGGTTTGATTTGGAATACCCGGTTATCCAATATGATGGCTGCAGCACTTGCACCAACTGGAGCCTTGTTCACCTTCCTCGCTTTATGGACAGGGGCTTTATGGGGTAAACCCACTTGGGGTGCTTATTGGGTTTGGGATGCTCGATTAACTTCCTTTCTTATTTTGCTCTTTTTATATTTTGGCTTTATGTCTTTGAGGGCTGCTATCGATGACCCTCGACGAGCGGCCAGGGCCAGTGCATTACTCGCGATGGTTGGTATCGTTAATATTCCGATTATTTATTTTTCTGTAAAGTGGTGGAACACATTGCACCAAGGTGCGTCTATAACATTAGATAAAGCACCCACTATGGCAGCATCCATGTTTACGGCAATGATGATTATGGCAGCAGCATTTTTAACATACACGTTTGCTGTCGCATTTATGCGCATTAGAAATGAGATATTAGAAAAAGAAAAAAATAGTGCTTGGGTAAACGAAATAGTAGGGCCAGAAAAATGAACTTGCCAGAATTTTTAGACATGGGCAAACACGCTTTTTACGTTTGGGGTTCTTACGGAGTAGTTGCATTATTTATGCTGTTAGAGGTTGTATTGTTGGTTTTGAAAAAACGCTCTCTGACACAAAGTATTGCGCGGTTAGCAAGATTGAATAGAGAGTAATCATTATGAAGCAAAGACATAAACGACTGGCTGCTATTATCGGAGGGTTATCGGCATTAGCTGTTATCACTGCCTTATTGCTTAACGCATTTAATAGCAATATGGTTTTCTTTTTCAGCCCCAGTGACGTAGTTGCTAAGAAGGCGCCACAAAGTGGTAGTTTTCGCTTAGGCGGATTGGTTGGTGAAGGCTCTTTGGTGCGTGAAGACGATGGGCTGACTGTTCATTTTGATGTCACTGATAATGCAGAAACCATCAATGTTACGTATAAAGGAATTCTCCCTGACCTATTTAGGGAAGGACAGGGTGTTGTAACGCAAGGTTCATTTGATTCTGTTGGCAATTTTGTTGCGTCTGAAGTGCTAGCAAAACATGATGAAACTTATATGCCACCAGAGGTTGCTGAGGCGCTTGAAAAGGCTGAACAGGCGGCTAAAAAAGTAGATAACGGAGGGGCTATTTAATGTTACCTGAAATAGGCAATATCGCTTTGATAATGGCATTAGTAATTGCTGTTATTCAAGGCACGTTTCCCATTTATGGCGCTGCGAAAGGAAATGTTGCGATGATGTCTATCGCACGTCCAGCAGCAGCAGCGCAATTTATTTTTGTTGCAATTTCTTTCGGTTGTTTAGTGGCAGCATTTGTTACTAACGATTTTTCTGTGCTTTATGCAACAAACCATTCAAACTCTCAACTGCCTATGCTTTATAAAGTATCAGCTGTATGGGGCGGACATGAAGGCTCTATGCTTTTGTGGATGCTAATGATAGCTGGTTGGGGTTGGTCAGTTGCTTTGTTTAGTCGCAAGTTGCCTTTAGAAATGGTCGCTCGCGTCATTGGTGTAATGGGATTACTTGCTGTTGGATTTTTCTGGTTTGTACTAGAAACTTCAAATCCTTTTGAACGTATTTTGCCGGCACTGGCTGACGGTCGAGATTTGAATCCTTTGTTGCAAGATCCTGGTCTAGCTATTCATCCACCTATGTTATACATGGGATATGTGGGTTTCTCTGTTGCATTTGCATTTGCCATTGCAGCACTACTTAGTGGGAAAATGGATGCAACCTGGGCGCGTTGGTCTCGTCCATGGACAACTATTGCGTGGGTATTCCTGACATTTGGTATCGCACTTGGTTCGTGGTGGGCTTATTACGAATTGGGCTGGGGCGGTTGGTGGTTCTGGGATCCCGTAGAAAATGCTTCCTTCATGCCTTGGATAGTGGGAACTGCTTTGGTGCATTCACTGGCTGTTACCGAGAAGCGTGGTAGTTTCAAAAACTGGACAGTATTGCTGGCTATTTTCGCATTCTCGTTGAGCCTATTGGGTACATTCCTGGTTCGTTCAGGTGTCTTAACTTCGGTCCATTCATTTGCAGTTGATCCGGAGCGTGGTCTGTTTATTCTTATTTATTTAGGTGTTGTTGTTGGCACGAGCCTAATCCTGTATGCATGGCGTGCTCCGAAAGTTGGTTTGGGAGGAAGGTTCGCTCTGGTTTCACGAGAGACTTTTCTGTTAACCAACAATGTTCTACTCATTGTTGCATGCGGGGCGGTATTGCTGGGTACTTTATATCCATTAGTTCTCGATGCACTGGGTGTTGGTAAAATTTCTGTCGGCCCTCCTTATTTCGATATGGTTTTTGTACCTATTATGGCCGTACTTGTATTTTTCATGGGAATTGGACCATTGGTTCGCTGGAAAAAAGCAGAGATACCAGATCTAGTGTCTAAATTAAAATACGCCGCTGGGGTAAGTGTTGTTACTGCGGTACTTGTGCCTTTCATCATGGGTGAATGGTCATTTATGAAGAGTCTGGGGATTTTGATGGCCGCTTGGATTCTCTCTAGTATTTTTGTTGGTATACGCAATCGTATTGTATTGAGTGCCAAAGCAGGTGGTAAAATCGGTAGTTTATCACGCAGCTATTATGGTATGCAGTTAGCGCATTTTGGTGTTGCTGTTTTTATTATCGGTGTAACCATGGTAAATGGTTATGAAGAAGATAAAGATGTGAGCATGAATGTTGGTGATACGGTTGAAGTTGGTGGTTATACTTTCCGATTTGATGGTGTTAAGAGCGCCCAAGGCCCAAATTATGAAACTCAAATCGGTACGTTGACGCTTTTTCACGATGGTGTGGAAATTGATGTTATGCGTCCTGAAAAACGTTATTACAATGTTCAGCAGCAGGTTATGACTGAAGCAGCAATTGACACCGGAATTTTTGGTGATCGTTATGTTTCCTTGGGTGAGCCACTAGGTACACGTGGAGGATGGAGTGTTCGTGTATACAGCAAACCGTTTGTTGACTGGATATGGGCAGGTTGTTTCTTGATGGGTGTGGGTGGTTTTCTAGCCGTCAGCGATAAACGATATCGCCTTTCTTCGCGCAAAAAATCAAAAAGGGGAATTGATGAGACTCCAGATACAGAAAATGATGAGTCAGCTAAACCCGTGATGGTTTCTGTGAATGAGGGTAAGGTTTAATGTCTCGTAGAGTTTTACCTATTACTGTTATTGTTATGTTTCTTGCGATGCTGGGTTTCTTTTATAAAGGATTGCAGCTTGATCCTCAAAAGTTACCTTCAGCGTTGTTGGATAAAGCCGCTCCGTCATTTACGTTACCTCAACTACATGATGCATCCAAAACGTTTAGCTTAGAAGATATGAAAGGCAAAGTTTGGTTGTTAAATGTGTGGGCGTCATGGTGTGCAGCATGTAGACAAGAGCATCCGCTATTTATGCAACTTGCGCGTCAAGGTGGTTTCCCTATTTATGGATTAAACTATAAAGACGAGGTAGCAGATGCCAAGCAGTGGCTCAAGCAATTGGGCGATCCGTACATTGTTAGTATTTCAGATTTAGAGGGTAACGTCGGCATTGATTATGGCGTTTACGGTGTACCTGAAACATTTCTTATCGATAAAGAAGGTGTTATCAGATACAAGCATGTCGGCCCTGTGAGTCGAACAGATTGGACTGAAATTATTGAGCCTAAAATGAAGGAGCTTGAAGGATGAATCGCAAAATAGTATTACTTATCGTGATGCTTCTGTGTGCCCCATTTTTACAGGCAAATGAAGCCCAATTAAGAGAAGACCCTGCCATTAAAGAGCGCTTTAAAGCGATAGCTTCAGAGCTGCGTTGTTTGAAATGTCAGAATCAAACAATTTACGATTCCCATGCCGGCCTAGCCGATGATTTGAAAAAACAGATCAGAAATCAGATAAATGCAGGAAAAACAGACGCAGAAATTGTCGATTATATGGTGACACGTTACGGTGATTTTGTTCGCTTTAACCCGGCAGTTGATACGAAAAATATTTTTCTCTGGGTTGGTCCCTTCGTATTCCTGGTTATTGGTGGTTTGTTACTTTATCGCTACATCAATGTTCGACGTAATGAGGCTGTCGATGATAATGAATCAATAAGTGAAGATGATCGTTTGAAAGCGAAATCAATATTAGAGCAGAGTGGGGATAAGTAATTATGTTGGCTTTTTGGGCTATTGTGGCCGTGTTTGTTATTGTGACACTGATTTTATTATTACCACCCTTGTTAAAACATCGAGAAGTGAAAGGTGTTGTAGCGCGTAAAGACCTTACTATTACTGTTTATCAAGACCAGTTCGATGAACTTGAAAATGATCTAAAAAACGGAACAATTAGTGAGGAACAATATAAACTGGCAAAAATTGATTTAGAAAAAAATCTGCTTGAAGACATGGATAAAGCACAAAAGTTAGATGATGTGGTAGTTACAAAAACGCCAGTGTCTAACAAAATTGTCGCTGCTTTTATCATGATATGTGTGCCTACAATTTCATTGAGTTTATATAATATTTGGGGTGCCGGTGTTGAGGCGATCGCGCCAGAAAGCATACCTGAAGAAGTTAGATTGGCTAAGCAACAACATAATCAGCAAGAGTCGATTGAATCGATGATTCAACAGCTTACCGAAAAACTGGATGTAGATCCAACTGATGGTGAAAGTTGGTTTATGCTGGCAAGAACCTACGCTTTCTTGAAACGCTTCGATGAGTCTGTTGCTGCCTATGAAAAGACACTTCCTTTAGGGGGGAATCAAAGTGCAGAAGTCCTCTCAAGTTATGCCGATGCTGTAGCGATGGCAAGTGGCCGTA
The DNA here is from genome assembly GCA_945787715.1 of uncultured Ectothiorhodospiraceae bacterium. Taxonomy (GTDB): domain Bacteria; phylum Pseudomonadota; class Gammaproteobacteria; order S012-40; family S012-40; genus CALZJE01. Next base: position 39,586 of record CALZJE010000040.1, read on the forward strand.
ATTTGAGCGAAAAAGCTGTTTCTATTCTGGAGCAGGCGATTCAATTAGATCCGAATCACGTTAAATCGCTTTGGCTGTTAGGTACCGCTGCGTATCAAAATCAAGATTTCCGTGAAGCTTTAAAATATTGGGAAAAGCTCTACACCGTCATGGAGCCGGGGTCAGATGATGCTATTCAAATTAGCAGTAGTGTTAATGAGATTAGAAGTCGACTAGGCATGCCTCCAATGGATGTCAGTAAAATCCAAACAGCGCCAGTTGCGCCAGAAGCAAATGAAGAAACAAGTAATGCTCGTATTCAGGGCTCAGTCAGTCTGGCTGACGATATGACATCGAAGGTTTCTGATAGTGATACAGTGTTTGTGTTCGCAAGAGCTGCTTCTGGATCTAGAATGCCATTAGCAATAATTCGTAAACAAGTTAAAGATATGCCTTTTGATTTTACTTTGGACGATTCTTTAGCAATGAACCCATCGCTGAAATTATCATCAGTACCTGAGGTGATTGTTAGTGCAAGAATCTCAAAGACAGGTGATGCCATGCCGCAAGCTGGTGATCTACAAGGTGTGAGTAGTATATTGTCAGTTACAACCACAGATCCCATTGCACTGGTAATAGATACTATTATTCAATAAATATTTCTATTTGTTGCTGAAAAAGCCGGTTATATAACCGGCTTTTTTTATTATCTTATAAAAATTTATTCTACTCCTACAAACGTGCTACGGATTTTGCATATCATTAGTTGATCGGATTTCGTTCTTTTTTTAGGTTAATCCGTTTCATACGTATATGCCATTGGAAGCACACATGAATACTCGTTTAGTAAATCCTTTTCTACAGCTAAATATTAGATTCCGACTAATTGTTGGTTTTGGATTCTTCATCGCACTTCTAATGCTTGTTGGCATCTATTTTCTCGTCGAACTAACTAATATTGGGGACGATCAGAAAGGTATTCTGAATACAATGGAAGAGCTAGCAGTATCCGAGACAGATAAATCTAAGGTTTTACAGACAGAATATCTCGCCCTGACATGGGTAAATCCCATCATGCAACAAGCTGTCATTATTCATAAATATGTTATGGAGAGCAATGCTCGCAATCAAAAAAGATTACTAAATAAGCTCAACACAAATGCTAATGAAGTGATAGAGATTGGCGAAAGGCTCAAGGAGCAATTTACAGATCAATCTCTCATTCAGGTAGTCGATCGCGTAAATGCTCATCAGGTCGAACTAAAAAAATTGATCAAGCAAATGATATTAGCATTTAAAGAAGAAGGGTTTGTTGGCATCAATACTAGTCGATATTTGCAGGAATTTGATACGACTATTGACAACCTAATTGCAGCGACGGAAGAATTCCATAGGGACTTTAGTGCAAAAGTTGCCATATCAAATAGCCAAATTTTACAATCAATTGTCGATGCACAGGATGGTGTAAATGGATCGCTATCTACGGTAGATAAATCTTCGAAGGTAGTTCTGGCATTTATGGTGGCAAGTCTTTTCATTGCGTTTATAATTTCCAGTTTGATTTACCATTCAATTACGCAACCATTAAACGCAGCAATTAAACTCGCGCGTAGAATCGCAAAATATGATCTTTCGAGTCATGGCACCTCACGTGGAAATTTAACTGAGAAAAAAGATGAAATATCAGTCCTAATGATAGATCTCTATAATATGCGTGCGGCATTAAGATTATTGTTAAAAAATATTAAAGACACAGGTGATGCGCTGGGTAGATCTTCTGGTGAATTAGGGAATGCTGCACAAGAGATTACGGTTGTTACTAACGAACAATTGGAGCTCTCTGGTAAATCAGTAGATATTGCTGCATATCTACAAAATTCTGCAGAAAATATGTCAATTCATGCGCTAGAAGGTGCCGATTTAGCGAAAAAAGCAGATTCGTTGGTGGATAAATGTATACGAGAAGAAGTTGAACACGCAAGTAGTGCTATGACCCATGTGCGTCAAGAGATGTCGAACACCGGTGAGCGTATACAGGGATTATCAGAAAGTGCAGAACAAATTGGTGACATAGTAACGGTGATAACAAATATTGCTGAACAAACCAACCTACTAGCACTTAATGCAGCTATTGAGGCAGCCAGGGCAGGCGAGCAGGGTCGAGGATTTGCTGTAGTTGCAGATGAAGTGCGTACGCTGGCAGAACGTACTGCGGATTCCACGTCAACGATTTCTAAAATGATTAATAAAGTGCAATCACAAGTTAAAGATGCTGCAGTGTCAATGACAGCGAGTGAAAGCTCGGTGAATAAAGGCAACAAAACTGTGGGTGAAATCGTTGAAGTGCTTAAGTCCATTGCTGCTGTGAATCATCAGTTGAATAAAGATAATGAAACAGTCGCAGGCAGTACGAGTGAACAAAAAGTTTCAGCGGATAAAATTACAAGTAATTTAGAGCGCGCAAGAGCTGCTACTTCAAATCTTTACGATCATGCTCAAAATATCAATTCTCAATCTCAAAACCTGAATACTATTGTGAAAGAAATTAACGATTCAGTTTCTCGATTTAAGATATGATTTCAAAAACCTGGCAGGGTACTAAATATCAATGTAAATCTTAATTCCCCGTCCGCTTGCGGCGGACACCAACCCGATGGGGTCTCCAAAGGGGAGAAGCGAAGCGCTCCCCTTTGGTCGGCTGCGGGGTGCATACCCCCCGTTGACGATATAAAATTGATTAATATTTCAAACAAATGGGTAACTTTGCCTTTGATGAAGTACATTCTTGACGTTAAATTCTGAAATTATATTCCTTTTCTCTTGATTGCATTTTTCTCATACAGTGGATTGACATAAAAGTTTAACAAAATTGTTATATTGCTTCTTATCCAGTCTGTGCTCAAATTGATACCAAC
>CALZJE010000040.1:42488-45898 GCA_945787715.1 uncultured Ectothiorhodospiraceae bacterium
CTTCTTTAGGTAACGGTAAGTTTCTCGTCATTGAGCGGGATAATCAAAGTGGTCCTGATGCAGCAATCAAACGCCTCTATCAATTTGACGTCTCTAGTTTGACAGATGGTGATACTATTACAAAAACTCTGGTACGTGATTTATTGGATGATTTGAAAAATACAGGCGGACTAGTGCCAGAAAAAATTGAAGGCTCAGCGATTATGGCGAACGGGGATGTTTACATCATAAATGATAACGATGGTGTGGATGATAATAGCGGAGAAACACAGTTAATCAATTTAGGTAAAATCATTAACTAGATTTCTATTTTCTCATGCTGATGGAAGAGAAGGTCGCAGTAATAGCGGCCTTTTTTCTTTAACTTGAATAAATCCTAACGTTTCAAAATAATCCGCTAAAAAGTCATCTCATTGCTTTATTCACTGCATTTAAGGGCTGATACTCGCTTTTTCTAAAATTCACAATAAGTGGTATTGATCATTTCAGAAACAACTCTGCTCAGCCCTTATATAGCAGCGAAAACCTTTTTTCACGAATTATTTTGAAACAAGGGTAAATAGATAGAGTGAAATATCCCGGTTAATTCAAAGCACCGATATTTTAGCTAGTATTTTTTGATGGATTTATCGTCAGTAATTACATCACTATCAGAGTGATAAATTTCTCAGAATTACAGCGGTGTAAGTCATATAGTCTTGATTATCTGAGGGCTGCTATTTGTGTAGAGTTGAATTTGATTAGAAATTCGTTGGAGGAGTACTCGTCTGAGGATAGATGTCGAATTATTTTAGGATAGAAAAAAATTCATTCGATCCTGAATCTGAGTTGAATGCTATCATGCTTTTATTTTACTCGCTGAAGCAGCTCAAATAGACCGCTTAATCATAGTGCTGCTGAACATTGAGAAAACCAATGCATTTCTGCATTTATCTGATTAATTTTGGATATGGTTTGTTGTTCTTGAATCGATTGATTACTGAACTCTCGGAGAGAGTTAAGTTTGTTAACACATTCAATCAAAGCTGAGTCATCGATAATTTGATTGTGATCGTTTGATGTAGCTTTGTTCGTCATATTCAGTAGATTTAGTGCTTTATTCATATCAGGTTAGGTCCCCTATAATTAAATTATTTGTTGGCAGTATAGGCTGGAAATATGACGGAATAGTGAAAGTTATATGACGATTTTGTTACAAGAAAGAGATGAATATAACGAATTGGCACTGGACTCGAACTATTCATAAGATTGGATGCTGGAAGTGCTAAATAAAAATAGCCTCATGAAACTTGATCATTCAAATACCGGCCCAAACTGCAAGTGCTAATGTTTCACAAAAAATAAACTGAGTGCAGGCCAGTATGTGATCAAAAAGACAACACCTATTAGTACTAACATGAACGGCAAACTTGCAATATATAGCTCATTCACGGGTCGATTAAAACGGTAGCTGGCAATAAATAGGTTCATACCTACAGGCGGAGTAAAATAGCCGATTTGCATATTGGCAAGAAAGATAATACCTAGATGAATCGGATGTATCCCAAAATTTATGGCAACGGGAAGTATCAGTGGTACGACGATAATCAATGCAGCATATATATCGAGTATGGCACCTAGAAATAAAAGGAATAAATTGAGTATTAGAAGAAAGGTCCACTTGCTTTCAATGCGATTACTTATCCAATCAAATAATATCGTTGGAACCTGAGCGTTAACAAGAAAACTTGTAAAGGCCATAGAACAACCAAGAATCAAAATAATACCACCCATCATAATCATTGATTGCGTTATGATATCGGGTAGTTTTGAAAACTTTATTTCTCGATAGATAAAAACTTCAACGATGAGGACATAAAGCACTGCAATTACAGCGACTTCTGATACCGCCATAACCCCGCTAAAAATACCTACAAGTATTAAAATAGGTAAAGGATTTTCCCAAATCGCTTCGCGTATAGCCATGTATAATTCAGACCATGTGAATTTTGAACGCTGTTTTGGTTCATCTCTATGTACTCATAGAATATATCCAGCCATGACTAATATCATTAAAAGTCCCGGCAGTACGCCTGAGAGAATTAACTCCTCGAATTTGAATGAGGCACCAACGCCAACCTGTTGAACAATGATTCCATAAAGTATCAATGGAACAGAAGTGCGGTAAGGGAATTGCCCCCTTATAGGCTCTTATAGGCTTTTTGTATAATTGCGTTATCAATGGGTGCAATGGTTACACTGGATTGGTTAAATCGTTATCCGCGGGAAATTCATAAAGCCGTATTGATGAGCGCCAGTTTGCGAGGCGTGAGTCCATTTTATCAACGCCTGTGCCCAAGCAGTTACCGCCGCCTGTTATATGCAATGCTGTTATGTCGTGATCTACGACATCGAGAAGCGTTGATTTTTGAGTTAACATCTAACAGCAACCAAAAACGCGATGCGATAATTGATTGCTGGTGTGACAGCGCTCGGCGTCATCCGATAACTCGACGTAATATCCTGCGCCAACTCTTCGCAGCTGCTCGCTATCGGGTCCTACAACAAAAACCCGATACAGAAATATTGCTACTGGCAGGATTGGCTGATGCCCTAGTTAATCCGCAGTGCTCGCAGGATTTAGCAAAGCTTTGGCGGTATCCTTTAGAAATCCACGCGACCGCCGGCCACGATCTTCCATTAGATGCGGCGGATTGGTGTTGCGACAAGATTGTTAACTGGTGTAATCAAACAAAGTCGCTGCTGACTAATTAACGATGGATGCTTCTATGAATCCAGGATTTGTTGGTATCACGCTTTAAATGAGTTAACAATTTCTTTTTCTGCGCGTGAGTTAGTTGGTCGAAATAACTTATTAATTAGGAGAAATTTTGAGGTTTCATGACTTTTTGCTACTCCGTTAACGTCTTAAATTACTGGATATTATACCAGTACCAACAGTTAACAAAAACATAACCTTGTTTTTACAGTATTACGTGTGATAGATGTTGTCAACATGAAAAGATCGAAATTGAAGCAATAATGTGCGGAGAAATATACATCTAGATTGATCTTGACTCGAAATATCTATAATGATAATTTGTCCATCATAATATATTTCCAGTCGTTTGGGAGAGTGTCTGGAAAAACTAAAAAGATAATATAATGAAAAAACGCAAGAAAAATAATTTAAGAACACAGCATTTCTTTTTTACATAGAAATTCACTCATAATCCTATACATGATCCTGTGTGGTTCCACCTTAAATTAGTTTCGTTTATTGGTCTTTAATTGATCAGTGCGTTTTATCGCCTTTCCACTTATACACGCACCTGCTGTTAAAGTCGGAAAAGCACCTTTCATTAAGTCATTGGTTTTTTAATAACTTTTCCAATACCTGGAATTATCGGGGCAGCTGCGACAAATAAAGG
>CALZJE010000041.1 GCA_945787715.1 uncultured Ectothiorhodospiraceae bacterium
TGGACTTGAGCCAAATCCTCGATGCAAAAACATTCTCCCTAACGTCAATTGGCAATATTGACGGCTTTAACGGATCAGAACAAAGTGATATTGGTAGCTTTCACAATATTGACGAAATAAAAGCGAGTTCTTCCGCAGTGGGGGATCAATTGATTGGTATTGATGCAGTTGCTTCCTGGGATCTTGGCGCAACACACACATACACTTCCACTAACATATTAAACTTTAGTAATATTGAAGCATTGACCGGAGGTAGTTCTACTGATGATTTCACATTAGCTGGAACAGTCAACAGCCTTGCTATTTCTGGCGCTGGTAGTTCTGACACTCTCTCTTTGACCGATAATTTAATTGCTATGTCAAAATTAGAACTTGATGTTGAAACAATTTCTAATGATTTGAATTATAAATTAACAACTCCTGAGCTGTTAATTAGTGGAGCAACAAAGATTGCAACCGAAGCTAACCCTCTGCTAACCAGTATGGGATCATTTGAATTATTAAATTCTGACGCAAACACTTTTATTAAAGAAGATGATGGCGTGGATCTTTTAACAGTTAATGCAGGAGACGGAAAATTTACTCTCACGACACTTGATGGTTCTATAACTAACTTAAATGCGGCTAGCTTGATAGCTGGAGACGTTAATTTAAATGTAAGTGGTATTAATAGTTCTATTGGCAGCGAAGGTAGCTCTATCATCCTGGCAAATAGCGGGACTTTGACGACAACATCAAACGATGATGGCGATGTGTATTTAAGCCACACCGGCGATTTGGAAATTAACTCGATTAATGCTGGAGGTGGTAGCGTTGAGTTACTTGTTGCAGGTTCAATTTTAGATGCCATCGGTAATGATGCTGTTGTTGATATATCGGCTAATCGGTTAACAATAAATAACAATGATACAGTCGGTCGCACATTAAACGACACACTTAATATTGATGTAACTAACTTATCCTTGATTAATAGTTCGCAAGAAAACGTATTTATTACTGATGCGAGTGGTGATTTGTTTATTGATTCTATTGATATGTCTGGCGACTTCCGTCTACAGACTTCAGGCGCTATCTTTGGTATCGGCGCTATTAGTGTGGATGGAGATAGTTTTTTTGACGCAGGGGCCAATTCAATATCCTTAAGAAATGAGAACAATGACTTCAATGGCAGTGTTTCACTCAATACATCAGGTTTAAGTGGTCTTGTATCTTTAGTTAATATTGATCAGTTATCACTGTCTGAATCCTCAATTGGGGGCGGGCTAAAATTAGAAGTAGGTGGAGACATCACTCAAACAGGTGATTTGACTGTTGGAGGTATTTCTGACTTTGATTCAGGTGCTAACTCAATTATTTTAAATCGTTCTGGAAACGATTTTCAAAGTAAAGTGTTACTCAATACAAATGGTGTAACAGGTGATGCGGATTTAAATTCAGCAAAAACATTATCACTAGCAAGTACTACATCAGTTGGCGGTAATTTAACATTAACAACCGGTGATGATGTGAGCTTGGGAAATACTACAGTAGGGGAAAACCTCACAGTCGTTTCTGGCGGCGATATCTCTCAAACAGGGGCATTGACAGTTGCAGGAGATAGCTCATTCACAACCGAAAATCAATCGATCACCCTGGCTGATGCTGCTAATGAATTTGTTGGTAATGTATCATTCAACACTACAACACCTGGCACAAGTACTACGTTAAACGGAAATGTTGATATTGTTACTAATCAAGCCTTAGTTTTTGCCGCCAGTAATGTTGATGGAAATTTAAATGCGACTGCTAATGGTACCGTATCTCAAGTAGGTAGTGTTGTGATCGCTGGAGACAGTAATTTTAATACTGGAGAAAATGGTATTGTATTAACCGATGTCGGCAATGATTTTTCTGGCGCTGTATCTGCCACTACTCAAGGTGAAAATGGTGATATTTCCTTAGTCGATAAGAACGCTTTGATTCTGGGCAATACTTCTTCTGGTGGTGACCTTAACTTAACAGCAGCAGGTGTTAATCTTGCTGGCACTGAAGTGAGCGGCGATTTAACGGTTATTAGTAGCGGTTTTGTCGGTCAAACAGATCGTCTTTCCGTGGCTGGTGTCACTCGATTGAACTCTGGAAACTCATCTATTGAGTTAACCAATCAAAATAATCTGTTTAAAGGGGAAATATCGGTCACCACAACCTCTGCTAACTCTTCTGTTAATATTGTTAATGGTAAAGCTGTAACATTGGGGGCATCCAATCTAGCTGGAGATTTAAACGTCCAGGCGTCAGGAGGTATTTCGCAAAACGCTGATTTACGTGTCGCAGGAGATAGTTCATTTAATACAGATAATGGGGATATTGTTCTTGATCGCACAAACAATGATTTTGTTGGTGTGTTTTCAGCAATAAATACAGCGGGATCCAATGTCACTGTTGTTGATGCAAACGGATTGAAATTGGGCGAAATAGTAGCGAAAAATGCAAACGTGGAATTAACGGTAGAAGACGGTGCAATACAAAATGTGAATTCTTCATCTAAAACAAATATTACTGCAAACTCAATTAATTTAAATGCGAGCCAAGTTGGTGAGTTTGATTTTCCGATTAACGTTACTGCTAATAGTACTAGCTTAACAACAAAAACCGGTGGATTTGTCATTGGTGATTATGGTGATTTGGAAATTGTATCGGGTGTGTTTGTTGACCCCCTTTCTAATGCTCGCGTTGCGGCAAGCCAACAAAATACTAACTTGCGTGAGGTAGTTTTTATTGATGCTGGTCTTTTCTCTCAAAACTTGAGCTTGTTTAATTCGGTAGGTACGGGCATTCGATTACCGGCAGACCAATTAGAAGAGGAGTTGGAAGAGGTGTTGGAAGAAAAAGTGGATCAACAAAATTAGAGTGATTATAAAATTAACAGGCGCCAACAGTTTTTGTTAGCGCCTGTTTTACATAATACAGGTAACACACGAAGCCTGGCGTATTTTTCCAATGTGTTTTGAACGCTGTGGTCGTTTTCTACCATCCCGGCTTTCCATTTTTTTGTATAAAATTTTTTCGGATTTAATGATATCCATCTCATGTGTTGTTGGATACAACTGGGTATTCATTCCTCCGTTCGCTAAAAATTGTCTGCTATTCAGAAATACTTCTTGGGTGTGTAAAAGTTCATGGAGTAGTGCATCTGCAGGAGATGCGATGCATTGAGGATTGTTATTGCATTGTGATCGAATTTTCAATTGTGCCGCAGCTCGAGTATCAAATAATATCGTTGCAGAATGAATACTGAATCTTGTTCCCGTCACTTGGGTTAGCCATTCGTTTTTCTGAAACTGGAGTGACCAAGGCTTGTTTGCAATACTTTGTATTAGATCGATCGCCTCGGGAAATTGACTATAATATTCTGACATTAGCTGTAAATCGTTACGAACATATGGGGGGGCATTTTTATTTTGAAAATGCGATAGCAAAATGTTCGAAATCTCTCGAACTATACCCTGGTTCTTTATTTTTTGATTGAGATTAATAGGATTAAAAGGTTCTAGCCGCGCTTTTTTACTTTGTTTAGGTTCAATCGATTCTGAAATATTCTCTGTGTTTGGGATAATCCTCAATGTATTAATCGAATTATCGCTGGGTAAATGATTCAATTCTGATGCATGGATAGCATTCAATGTCCCAAACATTAATCCTAAACTAACAATTGAAATTGATACCCAGTTTTTTCTTCTCTCAAAAGCAATTGGGATACTATTGGAGCGCTGGTCTTCCTTAAGTATTATTTGGTATTTTCTGGCAAAATTATCAAGCGCTTTGAAAAGATCAGGTTTGTTGAAAACGAGAAACCTGGAATAGAAAAACGTGACTTTCCCTCTATAAATGCATGGATGTATATTGTCTGTTGAAATGTGAGTACGATTAATATCTGATATATGCAACGATGGATGAGTAGTTGCATTGGTGCCGGATATTAGGTCGGATTTCGGAGCTAATAACCCAATTAATAAGTGGTTAAGAACTTTATTCATTTATGCAAATTACTCAAAGTGCTTGTTATTAACTCGAATATCGTCCTATGGACTTCCTCGTTTACCTAACAGAGCGTCAGATACAAGATTTACTCATTATCTGTGTTCTAAATCACAACTATTGATACAACAGCAAGTTAGAATAGCTGTCATTGTTCTTAATAATGATTTTATTTTTTTACATACTGGATAAATTCTTATAGGATATCCAAGGGCTTAGAATCGTTTACAGTTTAATGATTTATAGTGGATAATTTATGAACAAAACGCGGAGTACGGGTAAGTCGTAATGGCAACTGAAGCAATCATTGATATTGAATCCCTGTTAATACCATTTTCTGGAGATAACCCAGTCGGGGAAGATATCAGGGAGGACTATTCACCAACTTCAATTTACTACCAAATTAAAGATGCCCGAGCACAAGCAAGAACGTCCGAACGTCAAATTCTAGCTAGTGATGACCCAGAAGCTATTCAGTCTATGGTTCCAGAATGGAAGACGGTGTTAGAGCTGGCACCCAAAATATTAGAAGAAAATGGTAAAGATCTGGAAATCACCGCCTGGTATATTGAGGGATTAACTCGAGCCTATGGATTTGCTGGATTGCGTGATGGATTAAAACTCACAAAGGGCTTGGTAGAAAATTTTTGGGATGGACTTTTTCCATTGCCAGATGAAGATGGGCTAGAAACGCGTATTGCTCCGTTAACCGGATTAAATGGAGAAGATGGACCTGGGACCTTAATCGTCCCGATAAGCCAAATACCTCTAACACAGGGATTCAGCCATTCACCGTTTGCCGCCTGGCATTATGAACAGGCATATGAAGTAGAAACTATTACAGATCCGGATAAGAAAGAAGCAAGACTAGCTTCAGGCGCCGCTTCAATGAAGTCAATTCAACAAGCGATTTCCGAGACACAACCCAGTTTTTTTCTCACCTTAAAAGAAGATGTCAATGAAGCAATAAATGCGTTTTCTGAATTAACAACTGCGTTGGATGAAAAATGCGGACATGATGGGCCACCTGTTTCAAACATAAGAAACGGCCTTAAAAGAATTGTCGAAATAGTTGGTTTTATGACCAAAGATGTCGTTTTTGAAATTGAAGAATCAATACATGAAGAAACAGTCATAGAAGGTGAAAATGGGACTGCTGTAGCCAGCAAAGCAGCGGCGAAAACAAACAAGTCAGCATCCATTGATAGTGTTTCTATCAATTCACGTGATGAAGCTTTTCGAGCGCTACTTAAAGTCAGTGAGTTTTTTAGAAAAACTGAACCTCATTCACCAGTTTCCTATAATGTGGAGCAAGCCGTTAAATGGGGCAGAATGCCATTGCCAGAGTTATTGGGAGAGCTAATTCCTGATGAGCGTGCAAGAGAAGAGTACTTCCGCCTTGCAGGCATATCCACTACTAGCGATTAATATCAATAGATAATATAAAAGATTAATGACTCGATTTTTTGGGAATCATGCATTTAACGTATTATAGTTTATACTGTTATATTAATACTCAAATAAAGCATGACGGTTTGAAAAGTAGATTATTATATGTACGATTTTTATGGTCTTTAGGTTTTAGCTAAACCTAGATGCCGGAAGTAACTTACAAACAAAAAATATTAATTATCTAAGAAGCTGTTTAAAAATAGAAAGCTTCCTAGATTAATGATAATTAACTAAAACTAGCTGACATTTTTATAGATATAGAGGGAAAATTATGGCGAGTATACATGATAAGTTAGGTCGGGTTAGAAAACCTCGTGTACATATTACATATGAAGTCGAAACCGAAGGTGCAGCGGTTAAAAAAGAGCTACCTTTCGTTGTTGGTGTAATGGGTGATTTTTCAGGCGATCCTACTACTCCGTTAAAATCATTAAAAGATCGTAAATTTATCCAAATCGATCGCGATAACTTCGATAGTATTCTCGCCCGAATGACGCCTGGAGTAAATTTAAAGGTTGAAAACACACTTGCAGGTGATGGAAGTGAAATGGCTGTTGATCTTAAATTTAACTCGATGGAAGATTTCACACCTGAACGAATCGTGGATCAGGTTGAGCCATTGAAAAAACTTCAAGAGACTAGAGATCAGTTACGTGATCTATTAACAAAAGCTGATCGATCAGAAGATTTAGAATCTGTTCTGGAAAAAGTACTCAGCGATGCTGATAGCTTAAAAGCACTATCAGAAGAGTTAGGTGTTGAACCACCTAAGGAGGGCGAATAATGGCTGGTACTGAACAAGAAGCTCAAGGGCAAGCAGCAGAAACGACTGAAGAAGTCAGTTTGCTCGAACAAGCAATAGCGTCTACTAAACAGACAGAGAGAGATCAGTCTGAATTACTAATGCGTAACCTTGTTGAGCAAGCATTAAAAGGTGCTGTTACCTGGGACCGAAACTTAATGGTTACCATTAATAAAGCGATTGGACAAATAGACAAAGCTATGTCCAAGCAGCTTTCTGCCATTTTACACTCAGAAAAACTGCAAAAGCTTGAAGGTAGCTGGCGTGGAATACAGCATTTAGTCATGAATTCAGAAACTGGTTCATCGTTAAAGATTAAAGTTTTGAATGTTAAGAAAAAAGAGGTTTTCAAAGACCTCGATAAAGCGGTTGAATTTGATCAAAGCCAAACATTTAAAAAACTTTATGAAAACGAATTTGGCACACCCGGAGGTGAACCCTATGGCGCATTAATTGGTGATTTTGAGTTTACCAATCATCCAGATGACGTAGACATGATTACTAATATGTCTCACGTAGCAGCAGGTGCTTTTTGTCCATTCATTTCAGCTATCGATCCAAAAATGTTTGGAATGGGTAGTTGGACAGAGTTATCTAAACCTCGTGATTTAGAAAAAGTATTTGATTCAACGGAATATGCAAAATGGAGTTCATTCCGGGATTCAGAAGATGCACGATTTGTGAATCTTGTCATGCCTCGTGTGCTTTCACGTTTGCCATATGGTGAAGAGACTAAGCCTGTCGAAACATTTGGCTTTGAAGAGTTTATTGATAAATCAGAGCCAGAACATGACCAATTTACATGGATGAATGCAGCTTATGTAATGGGTACTAAGCTCACAGATGCTTTTGCACAATACGGCTGGTGTACAGCAATCCGTGGCGCGGAAGGTGGCGGTAAAGTAGAAGGCTTACCAACCTATAATTTTATTAGTGATGATGGTGATGTCGATATGAAATGTCCAACAGAAGTGGGCATTACAGACCGTCGTGAAGCGGAACTAAGTAAGCTGGGCTTTTTACCTTTATGTCACTATAAAAATACTGACTACTCTGTATTTTTTGGCGCACAGTCTGTACAAAAACCTAAAATTTACGATAATCCGTCAGCGACTGAAAATGCAGCTATCTCTGCGCGACTACCTTATATGATGGCTACATCGCGTATGGCTCATTACCTAAAAGTTATGGGAAGAGACAAGATCGGTTCTTTCATGGAAGCTAGTGAAGCAGAAGAATGGCTAAATAAATGGATTCTCGGGTATGTAAATGGTAATCCAAATTCAGGCCCTGAAATGAAAGCGCGATATCCACTTGCTGAAGCACGTGTAGAAGTTAAAGAAATTCCAGGGCAACCAGGTGCATATAACGCTGTTGCGTGGATGCGACCATGGTTACAAATGGAAGAGCTAACTACATCACTCCGTATGGTAGCGCGAATTCCAAAAGCAGGTTAGGTATTAATATTGTGTGAAACGTGCGTCTCTAAACTAATCAATTAGTAAAACTAGAGACGCATAGGAAGAGGCAAAGGTGTTAATCAACATTTTTGCCTTTTTCATTTATATTGGCAGATTTAAAACACTAATTATTTATAAAATATGACGCAAGCTACTTCAGTATTGGAACCCACGTTACAACGTTCAGAGCAGCTTTTCGTATCGAACGGTGTAGATTTCGATAAGTTTAATAGCTGTTCATATTTTGAAGAAAAGCTTAAAATTTTTTTGCAACTTAGTGGAATTGAAAATCCAATAAGTCAGCAACAGCTAGCCAGATTAATTGTTTTTCAAATCGCTAAGATCGATGAAATACTTAACGATACAGTTAATGCAATTCTCCATCATAATAAATTTCAAAAATTAGAAGCTACGTGGCGTGGTTTACTTTTCCTGGTAAATGAATCCGACGACATGGACGACGTAAAGATTCGATTTCTCGATGTTAGCTGGGCGCAACTTGTGAGGGATATGGATCGAGCCATTGAATTTGACCAGAGTAATCTTTTCAGAAAAGTATATAACGCAGAATTTGGTGTGGCCGGTGGTGAGCCTTATGGTGTGCTATTAGGTGATTACTTTATTCGGCATAAACCAGGCCCTGGGTACAGGACGGATGATGTTGGAGCGTTGCGCGAAATTTCTCAGGTAGCAGCCGCATCTTTTGCGCCTTTTATTACGAGTGTTGATCCTGCACTTTTTGGTCTTGATGATTTTCAAGGCTTAGGAATGCCTATTAACTACGAAGCTATATTTTCTCAAACAGAATATCGTAACTGGAATTCATTTAAAGAAACAGAAGACTCTCGTTTTCTCGGGCTAACGGTACCGAGAATGTTGATGCGCTTACCCTATGAGCATGATACTTTTCGTAGTGATAGATTCACCTTTAATGAAGATGTTTCTGAACCTAATAATAAGCATTATCTATGGGGAAATGCCTGTTTTGCGTTCGGAGCCGTATTGATTCAATCATTTTCTCATAATGCTTGGTTTACCGACATCCGAGGCTGTCACGAAGGTATAGATTCAGGAGGCGTTGTTGCTGATTTACCTGTTCCCAGCTTCAAAACAGATAAGCCTGGTGTAGCGCTCAAATACTCTACAGATGTGTTGATTACTGATTTCTCTGAAAAACGATTAAGTGAGCATGGTTTTATCCCGTTTTGTCATAGTCGAAATACAGCACATGGCGTTTTTTATGGAAATCAATCTGTACAAGGTGCACAGCATTACGACAAGAAAATCGCAGAAATTAATGCGAAAATGTCTGCCATGTTGCAATACATACTTTGTGCTTCTCGATTTGCTCACTACATTAAAATAATTGGCAGGGATAAAGTGGGTTCTTTTTTCAGCGCTGAAGAATGTGAAAATTACTTACACAGATGGTTATTATCCTATTCAACAGCCAGTGCGAGCAGTAGCGAAGAGCAATTAGCCAAATATCCTTTGTCTGAAGCGAGGGTAGAAGTCAAAGATGTTTTTGGTAAACCAGGCGTCTACTCATGCACTGCTCATTTAAAACCCCATATGCAATTAGATCAAATGGTATCAGCCGTAAAATTAGTCACTGAGTTGGCAGAAGCAAAAATATAAAAGTTAATATAATTCACACCTGCATTCCACTCAATTATATAATGTAGTGTCATTTAGAGGGAAATAATATGGACGCGAAAGATTTCTACCAGACTGGTCAACTTGCCAATGCCATAGAAGCTGCAACAGCCAAGGTAAAAAAGAAGCCTTTGGATGCAAACCTACGCGGTTTCTTAACAGAACTTCTTATGATAAACCGTGAATGGGAAAGAGCAGACAAGCAGCTCGATTTTGTTGGACATCAAGATCCAGGTGCTATGGCAGGGGTTGCGTTGTGGCGACAATTGATCCGAGCTGGGCAAGCAAGAGATCAATTTTTTTCTGAAGGGCGCGTGCCTGAAGTATTAGAAATACCTGATGAATTAGTACAGATTTATCTCAAAGCTTCTCTTAGTCTTCGCGAGAACAATCCTCAAGAAGCCAAAACATTATTGGATGAAGCTGAGAGTATTCGTCCAAAACTTAAAGGTGAGCTCAACGGCGTGCCATTCTCAGACTTCAGAGATCTGGATGATATTGCACCTGGTGTAATAGAAGTATTCACTAGTACGGGCAAATATTATTGGATACCACTGTCACGCATTGTAAACTTAACTTTTTTCAAGCCAGAAAATCCGATAGATCTTGTTCTTCGACGTGCTCATCTACAAATTAATGAAGAAGGGCCAGATGGAGAGGTATATATCCCCGCGATTTACCATACACTGGAAGAGGAAGATAGAGAAAACCTTTTACTTGGGCGAGCAACAGATTGGATTGGTGAAGAAGATGAGGCAGTGTTGGGTATCGGACAACGCATGTTTCTAATGGATGATGAAGTTAAAACAGTTCTTGAAATTGAAGAGATAAATTTTGATCAAGAATAGTTATTGGCGCTATACCTAGTCATAGGAAAACGGAAGAATAATGGCAAGACCATCCACTACCGAGGCTTTAACACCGTCGATATTTGATCGTTTACTTGATTATGATCCTCAACGACAAGTTGAAGTGCAAAGTTCACGAAATCAAATTATTCGTGACTTACGAGAGTCAGTACGGAGAGATCTGGAATACTTACTAAACACCCGGCAGAGCTGCGAAAAGCTAGCCAGTAAATGGGATAACTTGAAATATTCTGTCATTAACTTTGGTATTCCTGATTACACCGGTGCTAACTTAAGTAACGAAGAAGATCGCGTTCAGTTTGCTAAGCTTATCGAAAAAATAATACTTGCTAACGAAACGCGCTTTAAAACCGTCAGCATTAAAGTTTTGAGTACTGATAATACAGTTGATAGAACATTTCGTTTTCGGATTGACGCATTATTAAAAGTCGAACCAGCAGTTAAACCAGTAGTTTTTGACTCTAGCCTGGAACCTGTCACAAGAAATTTTTTCGTAAGGGATATAGAAAGTGGATGATGATTTAATTAAGTTTTATAACAAGGAACTTACTTACATCCGTCGCTCTGCTGCTGCTTTTGCCGAAGCAAATCCCAAAATTGCGGGCCGTTTGAGATTAAGTCAGGACACAATTGAAGATCCCCATGTTTCTCGATTAATAGAATCTGTGGCATTTCTCAATGCGCGAGTTCGAAAAAAACTGGACGATAGCTTTCCAGAAATAACCAACAGCATGCTCGAAGTGTTGTATCCGCATTATTTAGCACCCGTGCCTAGCATGTCGATCGTGCAATTTAAATGTATGCCTGAGTTAACGTCACCCTACACCATTAAAAAAGACTCAAGTATCGAAACCGAGCCCGTTGATGGTGAGCCATGCCGCTTTCAAACAAGTTATCCGGTCACATTGTGGCCAATTGAACTGACCAAAGCTCAATTGGTGAGGGGCTCTTATCATGCGCCAAATTTACCAAAGCACTTTGGCGCTGTTGCGGTATTACGGCTAAAACTGAATTGCCTTGTGGAAGATGTCAATTTTGAAATGCTTTCACCGGATGAGTTAGTGTTTTATCTTCGAGGACAAGGTTCGGAAACACACGCACTCTACGAATTAATAATGAATCACACTGTCGCGATTGCTGTTGCAAATAATCCTGATGACAGTACAGTCACTTTTCTTGAACCCGAAAATATAGAACCTGTTGGATTTGAAAAAGATGAGGGTTTACTGCCTTATCCCGCTCGATCGTTACTGGGATATCGATTATTGACCGAGTTTTTTGTATTTCCAGAGAAGTTTAATTTCATTCGAATTAAAGGGCTTGGCGAAAAAGTATTTAAGCAAAAAGGTAAAAATGTCGAGCTCTATATCTATCTCAATGACTCCATATCAGATCTTGAACAAACAGTCTCTAAAGAAAATTTTCTTCTTGGTTGTACACCAATGGTCAATCTTTTTTCTCAGTATGCGGAGTCGATTAGTTTAAATCATCAACATGAAGAGTATCACCTGATACCTGATTCACGGCGACTGCTGGCGAAAGAGATATACACGATAGATGGCGTGGAAGCCGTAGCACCGAATGGCGAAAGTAAAGAATATCGCCCATTTTATGGCGCAAACCATCAAATGGGATCGAATAATAATAATTCATATTGGCATGCCAATCGTCGGGCTGGACAAACCCGAATTAAAACAGAGATTGATAATGGAACAGAGATGTTCATTTCTTTGGTCGATATCGATTTTAAGGATGATATTGAAGACAACTGGGTATTGAGTGTTAAAACAACCTGTCTCAATCGAGATCTACCTGGGCGTTTACCCTTTGGTGGCGGCCAACCCAAACTTCAATTGGGGGAAGGTAATGCGCCCCTATCCGCAATCTACTGCATTACCGCACCGACAAAAACAAAACGTATTGAACTAACGGAAAATACTCGTTGGCGGCTAATTTCCCATCTAAACCTCAACCATATGTCATTGTTGGATTCGGAAAATGGCGCAGAGATGTTAAGAGAGATTCTCACGCTTTATAATTTTGATAATTCACCTTCAACCCGGGCATTGATTGAAGGTGTCTTGAGTATAGAGTGCAAACAAGTCATGTCGCGTGTGAAAGACAATGGTGTTAGCGCACTTTGTCGTGGTATCGAAATCACACTGTTACTGAATGAAGAGCGTTTTGAAGGGCAGGGCATGTATTTGTTCGCAAGTGTATTAGAACGTTTCTTTGCACTTTATGCCCCAATGAATTCTTTTACCAAACTTGTTTTAAAAAGCAAACGTCGGAGTTTACCAATTAAAAAATGGCCAGCAAGAGTAGGCGAAAAAGTACTTCTGTAAGCGAAAAGCTATTTGCAGAACCTTATCGATTCAGTTTTTTTCAGGCAACGCGTTTGTTACAGGGCATCGTGCGTCGGTGGCAAACAAAAGGTGTTTCCAATCCTATTGGTCATGACGTTGCACCTCAAGAAGAATCAGTCCGCTTTTCTTCCTATACATCATTGCAATTTGCCAGCGCAGAAATCCCCCGAATCGTTAAGCATAAACGAATCATAAAAACTAACAACCAAGATATTGACGAGATGCTAATCTCTTTTATGGGGCTTAGTGGGCAAAGTGGAGTATTACCTGATTATTTTACTGAAGTTCAGCTTCAACGATTGAGAGAAAAGGATGCTTCACTCCGTGATTTTTTAGATATATTTAATCACCGAGCAGTTTCATTTTTTTATCGTTCATGGGAAAAATATCATTTACCACTTAATTATGAACGCGCAAAATTACAAAGCTATGAAAAAACTGATGTCATAACGCACGCATTTAAATCATTGCTTGGTTTCGATGGGAGTGAGTTGGAGAAACAACTCCCTCTAAATGCAGAAAATCTAGTATTTTATGCCGGTTTTTTTGCATCGCCCAGACGGTCAGCAGCTGCGCTGGAAGCATCATTGTCAGAATATTTAGGGATCAACGTTAAAGTTAATCAATTTAAAGGCGAGTGGATGCCTTTGCATGAAGATGATCGTTTTCAATTACCCATCTTTCCGATGAAAGGTAAGAATAACTGCTTGGGTGTAGATACCGTTATCGGCAACGAAGTGTTTACCGTTGAAGGTAAATTTCAACTTGTTTTAGGGCCATTGAACAAACATCAATTTGAAGATTTATTACCCGATACCGAAAAACTTACAAAATTGAAACATTTCACCAAATTGTTTGTGGGGGCTAATTACCACTACGATTTGAAATATGATCTTTTACCTGAAGCCGTTTCTGGTTGGCATTTAGACGATAAACATGGGAAAAACACTCGATTGGGCTGGAACAGTTGGTTATTGCCAAAGAATAGAGAAAATGCAGTTAGACAAATCGTTGTGGAAATACCTCAACTTTAATCTTTCTCACTTGATATTTTTTGCACAAAAGCTTCTTTAGGCTAGATAAAGTAACGCAAGAAAGAAAACTTGCCTAATGCAAGTATTTGAGTGTTAAATGTGCGTAATTCGAATAATTAATATATTTACAGGAAAAATGTGATGTTACAAATTGATCTGAGAACGTTAGTCGGGAAACTCAATAGTACTACGCGTAATGCATTAGAAGCAGCGACAGGATTATGTTTATCACGTACGCACTATGATGTAGAAATTGAGCATTGGTTAGTGAAGCTTGTAGAGCAATCCGACACCGATATTGAAGCCATTTTACAGCACTACGATGTGGACCTGGCGAGATTATCAAGAGACTTGGTTAACAGCCTTGATAGTTTTAAAACCGGAAATGGCCGTCCCCCTGCATTGTCACCAAGAATTATTGATTTAGGTCGTGACGCATGGTTGTTAGCATCACTTGACTATGGTGAAAGTAAACTTCGTTCAGGGCATCTTCTCTGTGCAATGTTAAACGATGCCGATCTCGCGCGTTTTGCCAACTCGCTATCTAAAGAATTTGAAAAAGTTACACCGCAAGCATTGAGAAAAGAGTTTGCTGGCATCGTTTCTAATACAGCGGAAACACAATATGACTCCGGGCTTAGTGCAACTGCAGGTGAAGCGGGTGGTACAGCGCCTAAACCGGGTGGCAAAACACCAGCTCTTGATCAATTTACAATCGATCTAACAGAAAAAGCAAAACGCGGTGAAATTGATCCTGTACTTGGGAGAGATCCAGAAGTACGTCAAATCGTTGATATACTTTCTCGTCGTCGTCAAAATAACCCAATTCTTACCGGTGAAGCAGGTGTGGGTAAAACTGCAGTAGTTGAAGGTTTTGCATTAAGGATTGCCCAAGGTGATGTTCCTCCATCAATGCAAAATGTTGCGATTAAAACATTAGATCTTGGCTTACTGCAGGCTGGCGCAGGGGTTAAAGGTGAATTTGAAAATCGATTACGTACCGTGATTGATGAAGTAAAGGGCTCAGCACAACCCATCATTATGTTTATTGATGAAGCTCACACACTAATAGGCGCTGGTGGTGCAGCAGGTCAGGGCGATGCAGCAAATTTGTTAAAGCCAGCACTGGCACGCGGAGAGTTACGAACAATTGCCGCAACAACATGGGCGGAATATAAAAAATATTTTGAAAAAGACCCAGCATTAACACGTCGCTTCCAAGTCGTAAAAGTCGAAGAACCCACTGAAGAGACTGCAATTATCATGATGCGGGGCCTTGTCGGTGTTCTTGAAAGTCACCATAAAGTACGCGTCCTGGATGAAGCGGTCATCGAATCAGTAAAACTTTCTCATCGATACATTCCCGACCGACAAATGCCAGACAAGTGCGTAAGTGTACTTGATACTGCATGCGCGAGAGTTGCAGTGAGTCAAAGCGCAATCCCAGCTGCCATTGAAGACTGCAATCGACAAATCGATCAACTAAATGTTGCGATTAATATAATGAACCGGGAAATTATGACCGGGGCTGATCATAATAAAAAATTGGAAAAATCCAACAAAGAAAAACAGGAAACAACGGAGCGTTTAGAAAAGCTCAATGCGCAGTGGGAAAGTGAAAAGGAACTTATTGCTAAGAGCCAGGAAGCACGAGAAAAAATCGAAACCGAAGATTCCACATTAAGCGAAGAGGAAATAGGCAAAGTAAAAGCCGAACTTGCTGAAATAGATAAGTCGCTTGCAGAAGTTCAAGGGCAACAGCCATTAATGCACGTATGTGTTAATGGGCAAGCCATTGCTGAGATTATCGCAAATTGGACTGGCGTACCTGTTGGGCATATGGTTAGCGATGAAATTCATTCAATTCTTGACCTGAAAGACCGACTGCTTGAACGTGTTATTGGTCAAGATCACGCAATCGAAGCCATTTCAAAAAATATCCGCACTTCTAGAGCAAAATTAACCGATCCAAACAAACCAAATGGTGTATTCCTAATGGTAGGTTCCAGTGGTATTGGTAAAACAGAATCTGCACTTGCACTTGCCGATTTGCTTTACGGCGGAGAACAGAACGTAACGACAATTAATATGTCAGAATTTAAGGAAGAACATAAAGTCTCACTCCTAATGGGTTCTCCTCCAGGATATGTTGGTTATGGTGAAGGTGGAGTGTTAACCGAAGCCGTTCGTCGTAAACCTTACAGTATCATTCTGCTTGATGAGATGGAAAAAGCACATCAAGGTGTTCAAGATATTTTCTATCAAGTCTTCGATAAAGGCATGATGAAAGATGGAGAAGGCCGAGATATCGACTTCAAAAATAGTGTCGTCATTATGACCTCTAATTTAGGTACTGACACCATATTAAAGCTCTGTGCTGATCCGGAAACTATGCCAGATGCAGAAGGGCTTCAAGAAGCAATTCACGACGATTTAACAAAGTACTTTAAACCTGCTTTCTTGGGGCGTATCAATGTTATACCATTCTTTCCACTATTCGATGAAGCCCTGGAAAAAATTGTTCGACTTAAAGTGAATAAGATTGTTAAACGTGTTAAAGAAAATTACGATGCTGAGCTAACCTACACCGATAATTTAGTGAATACCATCACCGATCGTTGTACAGAAGTTGATACGGGCGCTCGAAATATTGACCATATACTTGAGAACGGTATGTTGCCTCAGATTTCAACAGAGTTCCTGAGCTTTATGGCTGAAGGGAAGCACATCAAAAAAATCGAGTTAGACATGGATAGCGATGGTGAATTGGTAGTCGCTATTTCATAAAATTCTGCTGGATAGAGCAGTGACAGGCTGTCACTGCTCAAATTTTTAGTTTAACCCGGATATTTCATGAATTTGTGAATTATCCGGATTAACTGACTTTTTAGGTTCAATTGTAATTAGTGAGCTATTTATGTTTAAGAAAACCAAACTTCTTGTTATTTCATCGCTTTTAATTCTGGGGCTTTCTGCTTGTTCTTCTGATACAGCGCCTGGTACAAGTGGTTCTAATATGAATCAAGAATTTTTACCTGTTGATCAGGCTTTTAAGTTCTCTACAAAGGTTATTGACAAGGAAACGATTCAAGCAAGCTGGGATATTGCAGAAGGATATCATTTATATAAAGACAAAATTAAATTTGATGTTTCATCGGGAAATTTTCAAATTGCCAATGTCGACTACCCACAAAGTGTCATGCTTAACGATAAAATATTTGGTAAGCAAGAATCATATATTAATAAAATTGATATTGTGATTAAGCTGAATCAAATATCAAATGACAACCTAATAAAACTACAAATTGGCTATCAAGGTTGTGCCAAGCAGGGCTTATGTTATCCGCCTCAAACTAACCTATCAGCAATGGATTTAAGCAAAACATAGATTTCATTCTTAACAACTAGAAGTCATTATTATCGTTAATAGGGATACGATTTATTGTGGTGGGGCTGAGCAGACACTTGAAAATCATAAATCCTGACTAAATTGATAATCCTTTTACCTGTGCATAACAGTCAACTTTTCCATATAATAATTGTGGAAAAAGCTTGGGCTTTTTACCATTATTCTGTTAAGGTTATACCACTCGCTTGAAGCTGTGAACGAGTAGTTTCGCTTTAGTAACAGACTAAATTAATCAAATATTTTCTTTTTGTTAATGTTCTTTAATCAATGGAGAAGTGTCATGGATAAAGCTTTATTACCTACAATTATGCTTAGTTTAATCTTAATATTATTTGTTCTATTACCTTTGACAACGGCATAATAGTTATTAAAAATGTTAGGTAACTTTCAGAAGAAAGTTACCTAAATTTAACGTTGAAAATATTTATTCATCTTCAATCTACTTTGTTATTTCCGTGCTTCAAACGATTAATAATTATATTCTGAAAACATTAGGTTTAATTTCTCAGCCTGATCAACAACAAATGCTCCTTTTTCCCTATTGAAAGCAACACCATTTGCAGCTTTATTAGTCATTTCATGTAAGGAAATAGATTAACAAATTTCTCAATACACTTTTTTCATCAACAAATATCATGTAATCCGTTTAGTTTGATATATCACCTGCTATTGATATCGCATAACGTGCTTAATAATCTACGGTTAAAGTAAAAAACCTAGAAAAATTTTGTTTAAATGCGGGATGGTTACATCTTGGATTATCGGGATATTGATCATTAAACTTTATTATTCAGCATCCGAGATACTTAGACCGAGTGTGATTTCATTAATTTTGTATTTGTAACATGTAAATCAGTACAATAGATAAGTGGTTTGAAACAATAACGACCTAAAAATAGTGAATTTAAAAAAACAATTGACTAAGATTTTCACTATTCCCCCTAACTATTAAATGTAAGTAAAGAACTATGATATCAATCGGATCAATTAACGTACTGAGAGTATTAAAAACTACACGTGATGGCTGGTTACTTGATGGGAAAGAACTCGGGAAAATTAGGCTAACAAACGACCAGATTACCGGTGATGTTGTGGTTGGTGATGACTTAGAAGTTTTTATCTATGCATCAAGCGAGGGATTTGTTGCTACGACTAAAAAGCCCAAGGCTTTTGTCAATGAATTTGCCTATCTAAAAGTCGTTGCTACTTCTGAAATAGGCGCTTTTTTAAATTGGGGCTTAGATAAAGATCTTTTTGTGCCATTTAACGAACAAGCGGTGAATATGGAAAAGGATCACTACTATGTTGTGAGAATTTACCAAGAAAAATATAAAGAGAGAATTTCAGCTTCAAGTAAACTCAATAAATTTCTCGATCTAAACTGCGATAGTTTTCTTGAAAAAGAAGAAGTCGAATTACTTGTCTACGAAAAAACAGAACTCGGATATAAAGTTATTATAAATAACGAATGCACAGGGATTGTTTATAAAGATGAAATATTTTCATCCATATCGATAGGAGATAAGAAAAAAGGATATATCAAGAAGATACGCGAAGATGGAAAAATTGATGTTTCCTTAGAAAAACCAGGTTATGAGAAACCAGATGCTTTAGCAGAGAAAATTATGAACCTTTTGGATGAAAAGGGTGGATTCATTTCAATTTCTGACAAAAGCGATCCCGAATTGATATATAAAATCTTTGGTGTCAGTAAAAAGAAGTACAAAGCAGCAATCGGATCACTGTTTAAAAATCGATTAATTACAATTTCAGATGCAGGCATTGCATTAACTAAAGATAAATAAAACAATCCGAGCTAAGTTGATGCAAGCAGAAAAAAATAAGCATATATTATTTGAGCAAACACGATTGCTGTATAGTTCGCTGCCGATTTCTCTTTTTGCATCAACATTTAACGCTTGTATATTAGTTTATATTCTACGTAACGTTGTTAGTGAATCAACACTCATTATTTGGTTGGCTTTGGTCGTACTTACCATATTAATCCGTGGTATCTTTTATTTTTTCTATCATCTAAAGAAACTCTGGCATCAAACAGATGAGAGATGGTACACCTTAAATATGATAGGTGTGTCTATTTCATCAATCGCTTGGGGTAGTAGTATCATCCTTGTTTTCCCTGAATCATCGGTCGTCCATCAAGCTTTTCTCGCTTTTATTATTGCAGGGATGAGTGCTGGCGCCGTAAGCACACTCACTCATTCACGAGTTGCTATGTTAATATTTTTAACATCTCTTTTACCTCTTCTTGCGATACGTTTTTTTATCGAAGGATCAGAATTGGGTTATGCAATGGGGATGATGGTTACACTCTACTATTTTGTTTTGTTCAGTGCGTCAAATAATCTTTATAAGAGTACTCGGCAAAATATAGAATTACGAATCGATACTGAATTTCAAAAGCAAGAGTTAAAGGAGAGCAAAGAAAAATATTTTCGAATTTTTAATTCTTCACCATTAGGAATTATGCATTACCATAGAGATGGAACAATAGAATCTTGTAATAATATTCTTTGTGATTTATTTGGATTAACTACCGAAAAAATGAGGGGTATTAACCTTTTAACGATCGGTGCTGATTCTAAACTGACTGGAGCAATACATCATTCTCTCCAAGGCAATCCCACTCAATATGAAGGCTCTTCATCCTCATTTTTAGCAGATAAAAAAATACCAATAAGAGTGCATTTCCGAGAAATTCGTGATCTTGATGGCGATGTTTCTGGTGGTGTTGCCATTGTTGAGGATAAAACAGAAGATAAACGGATCGAAAAATTAAAATCAGAGTTTGTTTCAACAGTAAGTCATGAATTGCGAACCCCGCTGACCGCAATAAATGGTTCTATTCGGCTAATAAAGAACGCTCGCGATAAAATTACTGAGGATGAGTTTTATTTATTGTTAGGCAACGTTGAGCGTAATTCTGAACGCTTGTTAAACCTTGTTAATGATATTTTAGATGTGGAAAAACTTTCTGCGGGCGAGATGGTTTTTAACATTGAGAAACTTCCCTTATTTGATCAACTTAGATTGGCAATAAATGATAACCAGCCTTACGCAGATCAATTTAATGTACATTATCGTTTTTCTGACGTTCAAGGTTCAGATAAGAATATTTTAGTCAATATTGATAAGCAGCGTTTTCTTCAAGTGATGGCGAATCTACTTTCTAACGCGGCGAAGTTTTCGTATGCTGATTCAGACGTGGTCATTGGAATAATGGCCATAGAACCTATTGTACGAATTTCAATTACAAATATTGGTGAGGGAATAGCTGACGAATTTAAAGATAAATTATTTGAGAAATTCACACAGCAAGATAGCACGGATACTCGGCGTGTTGGAGGAACCGGTCTAGGATTGGCTATCAGTAAAAAATTAGTTGAAAGAATGAACGGTACTATTCATTTCGAATCAAAAGTCAAGCATGGAACTACTTTTTATATCGATCTTCCTATTGCATAGTTCCTCTTATTCGCACATCAAACTTCCCGATAACTGTACAATGAAAAAATTTAGAAGAGCATGGGATTAATCTACGCTTCTATAAAAGTACAATTTGAAACCAGAAGAATACGATTTTGATTGAACGCAATATTGGTGTATAAAAGTAGCTATTATTTGTCTCAATCAATAAGGAAATATCATGAAAGTCAAAAATATACTCCAGACTATCGGTAATACTCCTCACGTTAAAATTAATCGATTATTTGGTGATAAATCTGAAGTATGGATGAAACTTGAAAGAGCAAATCCTGGCGCTAGCATCAAAGATCGTATTGGTCTTGCAATGATTGAAGATGCAGAAAAAAGCGGCAAGCTGACAAAAGATGCTGTTATTATTGAGCCCACGTCTGGAAACACCGGCATAGGGCTAGCAATGGTCGCAGCGACTCGTGGATATCGCTTGATTTTAACCATGCCTGAATCGATGTCTATAGAGCGCAGGAGATATATGGCTGCTTTAGGTGCAGAACTTGTGTTGACGCCTAAAGAAAAGGGTATGGGCGGGGCAATCGAGAAAGCTAAAGAGTTACTCGATCAGAACCCTAATAGTTGGATGCCGCAACAATTTAACAATCTGGCAAATGTTGAAATTCATAAAAAGACAACTGCTCAAGAAATAATCAATGACTTCCCTGAAGGTTTAGATTATCTTATTACTGGGGTAGGCACAGGTGGCCATATTACGGGATGTGCAGAAGTACTAAAACAAAAATACCCCAACTTAAAAGTCTTCGCTGTTGAGCCATCTGCATCACCTGTGCTAAGTGGTGGTGAAAAGGGACCTCATCCCATTCAAGGTATTGGCGCTGGGTTTGTGCCAGAAATTCTCAATACAGAAATACTTGATGGCGTGATAACAGTTGATCACCCCGATGCTTTTGCATATGCAAATAGATGTGTAAAGGAAGAGGGTATTTTTATCGGAATATCATCGGGCGCATCATTAGCAGCCATTGCTTCAAAAATAGATGAACTTCCTGCTGGAAGTAGAATTCTTACTTTCTGTTATGATTCCGGTGAAAGATATTTGTCGGTTGATGGATTATTTGACTAAGTTTTAAAATCAAAATTGAGAAGGAGAGCTTTAAGGCTCTCTTTTTTATTGGATGATAATTATTCATGACTATCGAAAAAATACCATTTTTTTTAGCAGAATGGGATGAAGCTAAAAAGCTTCTTTATACCCGATTAACGGGTTTAATGAACTATGATGATATTGATCAGTGGAAATTGCTCGTCCAGTCCGAAGCCTCTAAAATTCGGCCCGGCACAATGTTTAAATTTTATATTGATGAATCTGGCTATGAATATGTAAATGCAGATGTACATGTTTATAAACGAAATTTCCTTCCCGAGTTTCTCGCTAGCTACGGATTTTATCTCTCCCTTCTGCCTGCCGAAGAGATTGAACGACTTAAAAACGCTTTTTCGCTAAACGCTTCGCCAAACAGCAGTCGTTGTATTGCCATGGCAATGAATCATCATAACAGTGAGGTTATGAGCTCTTTAGATGAACAATTTGGTAACGAGACTGAACACTATTTCAGTAATTCAAATGATGCTAAAGAATGGATAGAAAATGTTTAAACCGAGGTTGTATCTATTAGTTTTAAATGACAGATCCCAATAATTTTAAAGCCGCTTGGTGGTTATCGAATTGCCATGCGCAAACTATTTGGCCAAGTAAATTTCGAAAGTTAGAAACTCCTGCCACTATTAATGAAAGAATAGAATTAGCCGACGGGGATTTTCTCGACCTCTTTTGGATAAATAAATTTGAATCTACCCCCATTGTTATATTATTGCATGGGCTAGGCGGTTCAATTCACTCGCACTACATTAAAGGAATAATACCAGTACTATCAGCCATGGGTTTGCGTGTTTGTCTGGTGCATGCTCGTTCCGCAGCAGGTGTCGTCAATCGCTTGCCTCGTAGTTATCATGCCGGAGAAACGGAAGATATTAGGCAGGTTGTTCATTTACTTAAGCAACACGATTCAACAACACCATTGATTGCTATTGGCTACTCAATTGGTGGTTCTATGTTGTTAAATTATCTACACAGATATGGTTCAGATAGTCTGATTAATGCGGCGGTCGCAATTTCAGTACCCTACGATTTAAAAGAGTCTGCGTTGGTGTTGAATCATAAATCTCGAACAGTGTATCAACATCATATATTGTCATGCTTGAAACAAACGGCAATTAAAAAATTTTTGTTAATGCAAGGTCCAGCAACAGTGGATCAAATTCATAATATTCGTAGTATTTATGAATACGATCAACTTTTAACTGCACCATTGCACGGTTTTAATAGTGCAGATCATTATTACCAGTCCTGTAGTGCAAAACAAAAATTAACCAGCATACAAACTCACACTTTGTTAATTCATGCTGTTGATGATCCTTTTATGACTGAAAACTCCTCGCCAACGAAAATGAATATTTCATCTGAAATTGAATTAAATGTTTTTGATAGAGGCGGTCATGTAGGTTTTATTTCCAATGCAAAATCGTGCAAAGCAAACTATTGGTTAGAGTATCGCGTTCCTAAATTCGTTAGCCAGATAATAAATAATTTCATCTGGTAATAAATTTGGATGATAGCTTTTCCTAGGGTTAAGTTAGAATAATCATTGTTATTTGGCGTCTATTTCTGCTGACTTAGAGAAAATAGATTTTCCTGTGAAATATCCTTAATGTGAATATCACGCTGGGGGAAAGCGATTTCAATACCAGCATCACGAAAACGTTGATCAATCTCCATTAATATCTCATGCCGTGTTTCCAATAACAGATCCGGGTGTGGAACGAAAACGCGAAGTTCAAAATCTAGAGTGCTTTCACCGAAAGCAGAAAATCTAACATTAGATTCTGGGTCTTCCAGCACATTAGGCTGAGCCTTCGCAATCGATAATAAAATATCGCAAGCTAATTTTGTATCCGATCCATAGGCAATACCTACCGGTATCAAGATCCGTAAGATTGTATCAGAAAGCGACCAGTTAATTACTTGGCCTGTAACAAACTCTTTATTTGGAATAATGAGTTCTTTTCGATCCCAATCAGTTATTGTTGTAGCTCGCATCTGAATACGTGAGACTTTTCCACTAATGTTTCCTACGGTAACTGAATCACCCACACGAACTGGGCGTTCGAATAGAATAATCAATCCTGAAACAAAGTTTGCGAAAATCTCCTGCAATCCAAACCCAAGACCAAGCGTAATGGCAGCAGCTAGCCATTGTACTTTAGACCATCCTATACCCATGGCACTAAAAGTCATGGCGAGGCCAACAATAATAAGAATGTAGCGGACAATAGAAGTAATTGCATAACGTCCACTGGGAGTAAAAGGCAAACGTTGTAGAATTGCAATTTCTAGCAAACCTGGAATATTCCTGCTAACAAAAAGTGTCATCAGTAACACAATAATTGCTAATAGCAAATCTGCTAAAGTAGTGTGTTCTAGGGTGGGTAACGCAGTACCATCTTGATTAGCTGTAACTTCACTAGACCAAAGTACCACTTCATTCAGCATATTAAATGCAGGTAATACTTCCGCCCAAATTATAGCCATCCCTACAACAATTGAAAACCAAAAAGCACTGTTAAGGAGCTTAGTAGTTTGTGTACTAATCGCTGTAACATCCACTTCTGGTTCATCAGTGATTGTTAGCTCAGCAGACTCTCCCGTTGGGGCATTGTCATCATTTGCTGTGATTTCTGCCTGGGCTATAATTCTTTTACGCATTTGTTCTAGGGCGAGTTTACGTTGCGCTATATTAAGCCAGCGTATTAAAAAACCTCTCGCCACAGTAACAGCGAAGAGTAACCAGATTGTACTGATAATATGTAACTCTAGTTGAACGGCAGTGTACATATACCCTAGTGCAGCTGCGATAGCTAACCCAAGCGGTGTTAATACTAGCGCAGGAAACCAAATGCCCGTAAGTTGATTCAGCCAGCTTTCTGGATTTTTTTCAATATCATATTTTAACAGTCCTTTAGCAGGATGCATCAATTTATAGATTACCAAAGTGCTAATCGCCATGAGCATGAAAAAAGCTAAACGCCCCAAGGAATCGTGATGGGCTTGTATAGGCTGATTTAGTGTTGCAGCAATGATGAAAACCAGAGGGAGTGTTAATGGTAGATACCAGTTCAATTGATGTCTGATCAAAATTAGGTTTTCGCTTTTCCAACGAAAGTGGGCTTCACCGAGCCCTTCTTTTCGGCATAAGCCGCGTAGCAATAGGCCAACGAAAAGTAGATATGCTGTAGCCGACAAGCCAGAAGAAAGTGCAATTGCAAAGGTAGAGTCTATAGTTGATTGATTGATACGCATAGCGATCAAATAAAGTAGTAATGGCACTGGAATTGCCATCATAACTGTTACTACACCAGCCCAAAGGGTGTCGGTAAATTTAGCTTTACTCAGTTTCGTGACATAGCGCCCAAGAGACGAGAGCTTCTGTTTTAAACGACTCTGAAACACCAAAAAACCTGCAATAATTAACAGTTGGCCAATGACTATTAGGGGATTGTTTCGCAAGTCAGTGCCCAAGTTTGAAATAAGCTGAATCCATGAAGTGGGGGAGAGTAACCAGGCAGTAGCTGCGCCGAATCGCTGTATATCAGTAAAATTCAATACAGGTGCGCTCTGGATCCAGAGGATGCGGGTATCAATAAAATCTTTATAATCTCGAATTAATGCAATTAAGTCTCGCTCCCCCTCCAGTACAGGGAATAGATTTTTTTCAAAATAAGTATCATATGCTTTGATAAGTTCATTGAGATAATTCTCTTTCTGTTCTCCCAGAGCCTTATATACAGCAGCTAATAATGCTTTCTGTTCACTCTCTGATAACTTGGTTTTGAATATGCTTACGCGGAGCAAGGATTCCCGCTTTAAATCTACCAGGTCTAGTAGACGATCTTCAATTTCTATACGTCGTAGTTGTACACGGTTAACCTCTGCGTAGTGTTCATTTAAGTTAACGCTATAGCGGTCAGCATCGGGTAACTGATTACGGTCACTGCGTAGCTTTAAACCAATTGCATCTGTTAGTCCTATCTGCGCAATCTTTTCTTTAATCCCGTCAAATCGGCGTCGCGTGGTGTTGAGTGTTTCTTCGACTTGTTTTTTATCCTGACTCAATGTCGTGCTAGATACTAATATTTTTGCCAATTCAGCAGCAAGTTTCTGGTTTTCGTCGATAATAGCGCGAACAAGTGGATGAGCACTGACAGCGGCGAGGCTGGCGGCATCAGCGGCTTGTATTGCTTGTGCGGCGGCTTCGGTACGCAATCGGTTAACAAACTGCTCCAAATTATTAAATTGTCGTTCGGAGATCAAGACCTGTCGTTCAGCTAGTTGACGACGAGCACGCATCAATTCCCGTCGACTTTCGTAACTTCGCCCCTCTTGTTCAGCCTCTTGGAGCAGCTGCTCTAAATAAGTCTGTTCCGCAGAAAGTGCTTTCGTTTTTGCATCGCTGATTTTGTCTCCAACCACGTCCGAAGGTACGCTTAGCACCTGTTTGAGTTCTTCCAACCGCTTTCGTGTAGATGTAGATTCGTCTGCAATTTTTTGTAGCCGCTCATTGCGTTGTGTTGCTTCTACCTCTACCTCTACTCGCACCCGACGTACAGTTTCTAATTCACTTCGTTTTATTTCTAATTGCGCCTCGATTGTATCTAATGGTAATTTCTCATTGATTTTCAGCTCCGTTGGCAACGGTTCATTCAGCTCTTTTTCAATACTTTTTAATCGTTTTGGCACTCCCTGTGAAGATTGATAGTAATTAAGAGTATGATCCACCGATGTGATATT
This sequence comes from uncultured Ectothiorhodospiraceae bacterium, assembly GCA_945787715.1. Taxonomy (GTDB): domain Bacteria; phylum Pseudomonadota; class Gammaproteobacteria; order S012-40; family S012-40; genus CALZJE01. The sequence goes on from CALZJE010000041.1 coordinate 26,430, forward strand.
CTTTTCCAAGAAATCACGAGCTTGATTGAGCCATGTTAGTTCAGAATTTTGTGCGCTATCAGGTATTTCTATTTTTTTTAGTACGGATATACGGCTACTGATACTTTGCAGTTCTTTAACAGATTTAGCTTTTGCTGCTTTTAACGTTGTATTGATATCTAGGGATGCATTCTGGTTGTTGACAGCTAACGCAACCTCACAAATTGGGAAACAAAGTATTAAAAATAAAATAAAGTATCTAAAAGTGTTCCAATTTATTTTTGCTAAGCTTGACATATAAGAATCTTCATTGAGAGATTTGGATATCATTGGATGCTCTTGTTTAGCCGGTTTCAGTTGTGAAGTGTTGTGAAATTATTTGGATTATAACTTTATATAGATTTGCTAAGGAAGGAGTTTTAATCCTATCTGAACAAAAACATAGCCATTATAATTGGATTTAAGATAATTATTTAAGCAAGAAGGGGTGTAAATTAAAAAGGCGACAATTATCTTGAAAAACACCGCTTTAAGTAGTCAGTTTGTTGTAGACAACAGGAGAATTTAATGGATTTCGATATTGGCCTTGTGTCCGCCTATGCACTTAATGGAGAGGGCGGTGGTGTAAGATTAGATTGGAATGATGTGCATTCATGGAATGAGGAGACAGGTTTCCTGTGGGTTCATCTCGATTTAACTTGCAGCGACACCCAAAAATGGATAAAGGGAGAAAGCGGCTTGGATGAGATCGTTGCCGAGGCATTATTAGCGGAAGAAACACGCCCTCGCAGTTCTATTATGAATAAAGGCTTGTTGGTTATGTTGCGGGGTGTCAATATGAATCCAGGCGCTGATCCAGAAGACATGGTAGCAATTCGTATATGGATTGAAGAAAAGCGGATTATTACAACTCGCAAACGTCGTATACTGTCGATCGATGATATCTGCCAGTTAATTGATCAGAATAGTGGTCCTAAAATTCCTAGTGATTTATTTACTATGTTAACGGATCGATTGGTAGCGAGGATGTCTATTGTCATTGACGACATTGATGAAGAAGTGGATCGACTAGAAAATGACGTGGTGGAATCAGAGAATCCGAAACTGCGTCAGGAATTATCAGCGCTACGCTCACAAGTGATTACGCTGCGGCGGTATTTAGCACCTCAGAGAGAGGCGATGGTGCGTTTAAGTCAGGATAAAATGCAATGGTTGACAGATACGGATCGCCTTCGTCTGCGTGAAGTTAGTGACCGTATTATAAGGTATGTCGAAGATCTCGATGCCGTACGTGATCGTGCTGCTGTGGTGCAAGAAGAATTGGCAAATCGTCTATCCGAACAGATGAACAAACGCATGTATATATTTTCAATTGTTGCAGCGGTGTTTCTGCCCTTGGGCTTTCTCACTGGATTGTTGGGTATTAATGTTGGTGGCATTCCTGGTTCCGAAAACCCCTTCGGCTTTGAATGGGTTATAGGGTTGTTGGTTTTATTAGTGTTGATTCAAATCTGGATTTTTAAACGTCAGCGTTGGTTTTAGTGATAGGGAAGACAAAAAAGCCGTTTAGGCTGCATTGAATTACGATTATTCTCACAATAATAATATAGGCGCATAAAATGGAAAATCAAAGTTTGAAAAAAACTCCTGCAAAAGGGCTTCACAAATTAAAAGAACTTTGGCCAGAAATGACAATGTTCGAACGGTTTGAATATATCGTGATGTTGTTTGTTAGTTTTATTCTTGTGTTAATTATTCTTGCCGCATTGTTTCGGTTGGTGGAGAACGTCTACCAGCTGGTGATTTCTCAGGTGACGCATAAAACAGATTTTAAGTCATTTCAGATAACCTTTGGCATGCTATTAACTTTACTCATCGCATTTGAGTTTCGAAACTCCATCAATGCAATATTAGAAGGAAAAGGCCTATTGTTTCAGGTAAAAATAGTCGTGTTAATTGCTATTATTGCTCTGGCCAGAAAATTCTTGGTACTCGATCCGAAAGAGTATGAAGCAAGCATGATTGCTGCATATGCCGCTGTTACTTTAAGTCTGGGCATAACCTATTGGTTGTTAAGCAAGCAAAAATCAAATGACAAAATTTAGGTTTTTATTATTGCGTGTTTGAATAATTTTACAACTTTATGAGCTGAAGTGCATTATATACCCATGGCGTTTTAAATGATCGGGCTTTCTGTATGCGGAGACGCTAATAAATCTGGTGAGTGCTCTTCCTGAAATTCATCTACCAGTGTTTCAGCTTCCTGAACATCCTGAAATTGAGCAATATGGTAAAGCGCATCTCCTTCATTCACTAAAGGTAGATTGGTTCTGCCGATGACAATACCATTAGTTGAGGAAATGACTTCAGTTTCCCTTTCTCCAAATGGATCTGAAACAACACCGACTAATGTGCCTTTTTTAACTCTTCCACCGAGTGGAATCATCGATCTCAGCATTCCACTCTCGGAGGCTCGAATCCAAGAACTGGATCGTGCAACCACTGGCTCAAAAACTTTTTTAGATTTGCTTCTGGAAGGGGGTAGCATCTCAAGTGTTCGCATGACATTAACAATTCCTTTAACACCAGCGCGAATAGATATTTCATCGAACCTCAACGCTTCTCCTGCTTCATATAAAAGCATGGGTATACCAAATTCAGCAGCGGCTTCCCGTAACGAACCGTCACGTAGATTAGAGGATATAATTACTGGTACTTCAAAACTTCGGGCTAATTTTTCTGTTTCTTCATCATCAAGGTTTGCACGAATCTGTGGTAAATTAGTACGATGAATTGCGCCTGTATGAAGATCAATACCGTGTGTACTATTGGCAACAATCTCCTGCATGAATAAGTATGCGAGCCTGGCGGCAAGAGAACCTTTTACTGATCCTGGGAAAGATCGATTTAAGTCACGCCGGTCGGGTAGGTAGCGTGAATGTGTAATTAGACCTTGCACATTAACAATCGGTACTGCGATGATAGAACCGCGAAGTTTTTTTAATGCAGGAAGTTTTAACAAGCGACGAATAATTTCAACGCCATTGATCTCATCGCCATGAATGGCGGCACTGATAAACAGCCGTGGACCGGGTTTTTTACCACGAATAACATGTACAGGGATAGTTACCGGAGAGTGGGTGTACAATCGGCCTGCCGGTAGATCAATAGTGGTACGAGTTCCTTCTTTAATGCTAATTCCATTGATGATGAGCGAGTCATTAGGCATTATTGTTAACCTTTGCCTCTAGTGCGGGTGTTGTGCGGTTTCCCTTTTTTTTCAATGAAATCTATGATCAAACCAGCAACATCTTTACCGCTGGCATTTTCAATACCTTCAAGTCCTGGTGACGAATTCACTTCCATTACTAGAGGTCCACGCTCTGAACGAAGAAGATCAACACCCGCAACATTAAGTCCCATAATTTTTGCCGCATTGATTGCGGTGGCTCTCTCGCCAGGGGTAATTTTCACTAATGAAGCCGAACCACCTCTGTGTAAGTTGGAACGAAATTCACCAGGTAAAGCTTGACGCTTCATAGCAGCGACAACTTTTTCGCCAACAACTAAGCAGCGAATGTCTGCTCCGCCGGCTTCTTTGATATACTCCTGAACCATGATGTTTGCTTTCAATCCCATGAAAGCCTCGATAACACTTTCAGCCGCTTTCTTTGTTTCGGCAAGTACCACCCCAATACCTTGTGTACCTTCCAGTAATTTAATGACTAACGGTGCACCGCCAACCATCTTAATAAGATCTGGAATATCATCTGGATCATGTGCAAAACCGGTACTTGGTAAGCCAACGCCCTTGCGCGAAAGTAATTGCAGAGAACGAAGTTTGTCACGTGAACGGGAGATGGCGACTGACTCATTGAGAGGAAACGCCCCCATCATTTCGAATTGCCTGAGTACAGCAGTACCGTAAAATGTGACCGAGGCTCCGATCCGAGGAATAACTGCATCGAATGCAGGAACAATTTCTCCATTTAAGTGTATCTCAGGTTTACTTGGGACTACATCCATGTAACAGCGAAGAACGTTAAGCACCACAGGCTCGTGACCTTTTTGTTCGCAGCTTCGATTAATCGACGTGTGGAATAAAGCTTTTTATTACGCGATAAAATGGCAATTCTCATTTGAAATCCTTATGTTGATTTGTGGGTGTTTGTAATAGACGGCTTACCAAGCAAATAAGATGCAGCAGGATCTACAATTAATTTCCCTTCCATGGCTGTTCGTCCTAGAAGCATGCGAAATTTCATCGTATCACGGTTTGTTAAAGTTAATTCTATGGGCCAATATTCATTCCCCATTACTATTTGTGATGAAATAACATAACGACTCTCTTTGTGTCCACCGGAGTCGCTAACGATGCGCTCATCTATAACCTGCGCTTCACAATATATTTCTTTGTCTGTATTTTCTTGAAACGGATGTATACCAAAACGAACCCATTTATCACCGTCTTTTTGAAATGGCTCGACGCTAAATGCGTGCAAACATGATGTTTTAGCGCCAGTGTCAACTTTAGCCTTGATTCGGGGTAATCCTAATTCTGGTAATAATACCCACTCTCGCCAGCCTACGGTATGTAGTGTATTGCTCAATGACAATCCCTTTTTAGTTGGTTTTAGACAAAATTATTTGCTCAAAATAAAACCAGATTTTTATTTGTGAAAATCTACTGCCATAGATTAATCCTTTTATAGGTTAGCTTGCAATAAAATCCAAATTTTTAATCAAATATTGATACTTAAGTATGTAAAAAATATAGCGCTCTGAATAATAGGGGTTTATAGTTGCGCTCTAATTCTACTGACTGATAATCCCAATCTGGATGCTGGTGTAGAGGGTTTCTATTTACATTCATTTTAGCGGAATTATTAAGACACCTTGAAAGTGGAAAAGAAAACACTCAAAAAATCATGTGGAGTATTATTGAAATATTGATTGCGCGGCCAGATTAACCAAGTTATCAGTGTTGGAAATCCTCCGAATATTTTTCGTTTACTTGCTAATATAGAGATATTAGAAATGTCAGATTTACTATACCATTCCTGCCAAGTCGTCTGTTACGCTGAGGCGTTCGATTTTAAATCTCTCTCCGACACATTACTTACAGCAGGGCGGGGGGCGTGTTATCGTGATGTACTATTTCTCGAATTGGAGCAGGGCAGCTGTGCAATTTTTCCTTTCGGTGTCGCAGTCTATTGGAATCTCCGCACTGATGTCATCGACCGTATAGCGGCAGATATAAATCGGTTTTCCAAAAACACTTTGGTTGATGAGGAGGTGGATCACTTTTCTTACATTGAAGGTTGTGAGAACAAT
>CALZJE010000042.1 GCA_945787715.1 uncultured Ectothiorhodospiraceae bacterium
TTAAGATTGCTGCTTGAGATTATTGATAGAAGAAAATTATCTAACAATTCAACGGCGATTGCGTTATGTTGATTGGCCACTGGTACAACTTCTAATGCTTCCCGCAATGACGGAAAGCGAACAGCTATAAGAGATCGATTTTTTAGTTTGGGAACTAGCTTAACGGTGATTTGAGTAATAAGTCCAAGTGTACCTTCGCTACCACATATCAGAGCAAGCAAACTAAAAGGTCGGCCATTCTTGTTCCACGGCTGGAGCCTTAACAGTTTGTCTAGTGCATAACCAACGTTGTTAGGCACATCATTTTTCGGATAAGTCTGAGCAATTAACACTCGATGTTTATCTATTTCATTAAATACGGCTCGATACAATTCACCTTCATGATCTTGGGACGTTATTTTCTCGCGCAACTCCAGTTCAGAAAGATTTTTTATTTCCACAAGCCTTCCGCTTGCAGTAAGCAACCTCATGGCAATAATATTATCAACGGTCTCACCGTATAAAGGACTGTGCGCTCCCCAGGCGTTATTGCCAACCAACCCACTTACACAGGCTCTTGTTAACGTAGAAGGATCTGGTGCAAACACTAAATTTTGATTGGCGACATGTTGATTTAATACACTAACAACCACACCTGGCTCTACAATTGCGAATTTTTCCTTAGCGTTAAATTCCATGATATTCGTCATGTATCTTGAGGTATCAACAATGAACGCCTCTCCCACCACTTGACCAGCCAGACTAGTGCCCGCGCCACGTGCAATTATCGGGATGTCGTATTCATCAGAAATTTTACAGATGGTTATGCAGTCTTGTTCGTGTTTAGGATATATAACGGCAAGGGGTAATTTTTGATACATCGATGCATCGGATGCATAAAGCATACATGAGAGGGTATCATTGTAAGCATTACCCTCAATCGATTGCTTAATCGCTATAAATGCAGCTTTTATTCGTGCTGACTCATTGGGCGTAAAACTAGCACTGTTCATTGGTCTGTTTACAACCGGTACGATTTCGAAAAAGTTATCAGACTAAATGCATTTGTAATACCGTAAAAAGCAGGGTGTCTACGGCTGAATCACGTTCTTTAAACAATATCTGGAAATAAATAATCAATAATCAATAATCAATAATCAATAATCAATAATCAATAATCAATAATCAATAATCACAAATTGTAACATCAATTTTAGACAAGCTATGCTACAAACATTCCATAAAACCGTTTACTATTGATTGTATTACTCAATATTAATCGCATTCATCACTCATAAATATTAGCGGACAAAAGAATGGATAGACGACATTTTTTAGCGGCATTGGGAATAACAGGCCTGGGCGTTGGCGTTAGTGGTTATCGCTGGTGGCCTGATGAAGGTTTTTGGAATCCATGTCACAACGACACCATGCCCCAAAAATTACTCGATCATGAATTAGTACAAGAAGCTTTCGAAGGGTTAAACTTTTCACAACTGTGGGATAACCATGCCCACCTGATTGGCACCGGGGATAATAATAGCGGCATTTGGGTTAATCCCAATATGCGATCGATCTGGAGTCCTATTCAAAACGTTCAATTTCTATTCTATTTAAATGCATCATGTGCTGATAACAGTGATAATGTAGACCATACATTTGTTCAGCGCCTAAAAAAAATCATTAACGAATTTCCACCAGGCGCAAAAGTGATGTTACTGGCATTCGACTATCATCACGATAATAACGGACAAATCATTAAAGGCCAGTCACCCTTTCACACCCCAAATAATTACGCAGAGAAAATTGCCAATAGCTTTCCGGAACGATTTGAATGGGTGGCATCAATCCATCCCTATCGTTTAGATGCCATCGATGCCTTGAAAGATGCTATCAAGAAAAATACACGAGCCATAAAATGGCTTCCTCAAGCCATGAATATTGATCCCTCTTCAGCAAAGTGTAAGGCGTTTTATCAAGTACTCGCTGACAATAATATTCCACTAATTAGTCATGGCGGGGATGAACATGCGGTTGATGCCGGTGAGATGCAAGCATTAGGCAATCCATTATTACTTCGGAACGCACTGGAAGCTGGAGTAAAAGTTGTAGTCGCTCATTGTGCCTCAATGGGTAGCAACACCGATATTGATAAAGGTAAGTATGGGCACGAAACAAAAAATATAGAACTATTTGGCAAGCTCATGAAGCAAGAGAAGTATCGGTCACTATTATATGGTGATATTTCGGCAATTACGCAAATTAATCGCGCGCAAGATGTATTTGAAACAATCTATACTCATGATGAGTGGCATGATCGATTGATTTATGGATCGGACTATCCTCTTCCTGGAGTAATGCCCGTATTCTCACCACTAACCAGTGTCGATAGAGGCTATATTAGTCAGCATCAAGCTGAAGTACTATCCAAGGTTAGAAAACATAATCCGTTAATGTTCGATATTCTATACAAACGAATGATAGCAGTTAAGGGTAAAAAACTTACGAATGAGATTTTTCATACACGAAAACTATTTGATCCCGAAAAAATTAGTTAGGCATAATATTCGCTATAATTGATAAACATCGTTCAGTGTTGGGGAATAAGATTGGAAGCAATTTCAGAGTTTGTATCATCAATAAACGGTATTGTATGGGGTGTCCCCATGCTCATAGCAATTCTTGGCACTGGTCTTTTTCTCATGATTGGTCTTCGGCTGCTACCACTACTCAAGCTAACACTCGGCTTTCGACTTCTTTGGCAAGGCAGAAAAGCAAGCGGCGAAGGTGATATCCCCCCTTTTCGTGCATTAATGACATCACTGGCGGCAACCATTGGTACCGGCAATATCGCAGGAGTGGCTACTGCCATATTTCTTGGTGGCCCCGGTGCACTATTTTGGATGTGGTGCACTGCGCTAGTTGGGATGGCTACAAAGTATTCAGAAGCTGTTTGCGCCGTTCACTATCGTGAAACCGATGAAAGAGGTATGCATGTTGGTGGCCCAATGTATTACATCAAAAACGGCCTTGCAAAAAAATGGGCGTGGCTAGGAACTGCATTTGCAATATTCGGTGCTCTTGCCGGTTTTGGTATTGGTAATTCAGTACAAGCTAACTCTGTAGCTGATGTTATGAACTCTTCATTTAACATACCGGTGTGGCTTACAGGATTAATATTAATGGTATTGGTAGCCGCCGTTCTGATCGGTGGAATAAAGCGCATCTCGGGTGTCGCATCCAAGCTAGTTCCTATCATGGCTATTAGTTATGTCAGTGTAGGAATCATCGTTTTAATAATAAATGCCGAAGCAATTCCCGATGCTTTCTCATTAATTTTTAGCAGCGCATTTACCGGCACAGCAGCGGCTGGCGGATTTGCAGGTGCAGCAGTTTGGGCTGCCATTCAGTTCGGAGTAGCCCGCGGCATTTTTTCTAATGAAGCCGGATTAGGCAGTGCTCCCATCGCGCACGCCGCTGCTACGACTAACAGCCCAGTAAAACAAGGCTTGGTTGCCATGCTTGGCACATTTATCGACACAATAATTATCTGTACAATTACTGGCTTAGTCATTATTACCTCAGGCGCTTGGACTACAGGTGAAAACGGTGCTTCGCTATCTTCTCTCGCTTTTTCAACAACAATTCCCGGTGGCGAATATTTGGTAACCATTGCTTTATCCTTATTTGCATTTAGTACAATATTGGGATGGAGTTATTACGGAGAACGATGTGTGGAGTATTTATTTGGCGTAAAAGCAATTATTCCTTTCCGAGTTTTATGGATTATAGTTATCCCCATCGGGGCAATGGCTCAATTGAATTTCATCTGGTTATTAGCTGATACTCTCAACGCACTTATGGCACTTCCAAACCTGATTGCACTCGTACTTTTAGCGCCAGTTGTATTCAAGCTTTCACGTGATTATTTTAGAAACGGGGAAAATTCCTAAATTGGAACTTGTTGATGTTGTCTATATCGCCAGCGCGGTGCTAATAGGCCGATTTTGGTGGCAGACGATGCAAGCAAGAGAACGAGCTGAAAAGCTCGCTCTCATAGCATGTGAGCGTGAAAATGTACAATTATTGGATGGTACTGTTTCACTGAAAAAATTTACCTATCAAAAAAATAAAAAAGGGCAAAGAGTTTTTCTTCGCTACTTCAACTTTTCATTCAGCACAACAGGTACAGACCGGCATTCTGGCACCATCGCTATGTTTCGCTTGCAACAACAATATCTGGTGATGGACTTGCCAGAAAAGCCGACAATCACTGTAGAGGCAGAAGAGAACTAGATCAACCATTTTTTTTACTGTAGTACTCGTCTACAGAACATTCTTCAAATTAGTCATTGGTAGAAAAAAGAACATCAATTTTGCCTTGAGGTATAATCCCGTTTCATCCCGGAAAGATCATCTGATCACGAGAACAGAGTGCAATCAAGAGTGCAATCAAGAGTGCAATCAAGAGTGCAATCAATTGGTTTTACCAGGTTAATCACAATAAATACAAACATTCAGAGAATACAATATGTCACTTGATATCGAACAATCCCTTAGCATAGCCCGAAAATTAATAGAATCTCAAAAAGATGACGATGCGCGCATGTTATTGCTCGAAATTCTCAAAGAAGATGCTAACAACAGGGCTGCACTGCTAATGCTTGGCGGCTCCTATTTTTCAAATGGTAAATTTTCCGAAGCTGAGATGGCGTTTGATCGATTGATACTCATTGATCCTGGTAAGGGTCAATATTCCATTGCTCTTTTTAATGTGCTCTGGAAGCTTGGTCGGCACGAAGAGGCGCTGGAAGAGATAAAACGTTTCATGGAGAATGCAGATAAATCACTAGAAAAAGAAACTATCGAACAATATGCCACCATTATTCAAAACATTTCCGGCTAATTACCCATATTAATCATTGATATAGTCACTATGGAGCACGTCTTAGAAGCTCTCAAGTAAATCTCCTCGCTATTTTTTACATACTTTTTACATCCACCTCTTATGCTAAACACAAATAAACAAAATACGAGGTGCAAGATGAAATCATTACTTTTTACATGGGCGGTAACATTCGTACTTTATTCACTCACTTCAGTGGTCCGCGCAGATGGGCAATTGCCAGCAGATCATATGCATATCTGGACTGGTTTTTCAGAAGGTAGTGTATGCATCCATATACAAGATAGTGCTGATAGCTCAAATGCCAGCGCAGAATTATGGTTAGTTAGCTTTGACCAAGTGGAATGGATTAAAGATGTCGAAGGCTATAGCTGTATTAATGTAGACATAGATAGTGAAGCTGAATTACACGCAATAACATATGATCCTGGTATTGAAATCACTGTAGTCAGGGATGATACCAGTAAAACAGTTTTGACAAGATTATAATTGCTCACTAAATCCAGGGGTAAAGCTCTAGTCGCTCTTGGGTTTATTGACTAAGACACAGACTAATATCCTCTGTGTCTATTTGCATTTGCATTTGCAACTGATTTAAGAATCATAGAAACAACTCGCCAAATGATGGACAATACAAACCATTACTCGCCTAACTGCGCCTGCTGTTGGCGCACCCTAATCGAATACAGGAGGATTAACATGTCCGAGAAAATAGAACTTATCAGTTTCAATCTATGTCCATTCGTACAACGCTCTGTGATCACACTATTGCAAAAAAACATCGATCATAAAGTGACGTATATCGACCTTGAAAACCCACCAGACTGGTTTTTGGAAATATCGCCATTAGGAAAAGTACCAGCTTTGCGCGTCAAAGATACCGTATTATTTGAATCGGCAGTCATCAATGAGTATCTCGACAAAACGACACCACCACAATTGCAACCAACAGACCCGTTATTGGAAGCGAAGAATAAAGCCTGGATTGAGTTTTGTTCAGACATGATAGTGAACCACTATTTACTAACAATAGCCAAAAACAAAGAAGACTTTGAAAAGCACAAAAACAAACTCCACGATCAATTCATTCTTCTGGAAAAAACACTTGAATCACCGCCATTCTTCAATGGTGAAAAAATGAGTCTGGTTGATACAGCTATAGCACCGTTGTTTATGCGACTGGCTCTATTTGAACAGCAAGTTCCTCTTGAACTATTTTCACGCGAATCGAAAGTCGGTAATTGGAGTCAAAAACTATTATCTCTACCTTCCGTAGAAAACTCCGTTGTCAACAATTTTAAAGAACTCTTTGAGGCCTATTTGAAGAACTCAAACAGTTATTATGCAAACCTGCTAAACTCATAAATCATATATACCCTAACGTTTCAAAATAATCCGGCAAAAAGTCATTTTATTGCTTTATTTACTGTGCCTAAGGCCTTTTTTCTCGAATTATTTTAAAACGTTAGGGTATAGTTAGCATCTACATGTTCACGCATGTAAATGCTATCTTGTAAATTCATTGAATCCATCAAAGTCGACACCAACATCATCTAGCTTGTTAATTTCATCATCATCCAAATCATAATAATCAGCTTCAAGTCTTGATTCAGCAGTTGGCAAATAAACATCAAACTGCACACCCATTTTATCGATTACTTTAAACATCACCCGAGTCATTGTTTTCAACTGCTTAAATTCAACACACCATTCAGGTGCCAATTTATTTTGAGGATCATAAAATACTGCGTGATCGTTGTTTTTTGCATAATTCAATTCATAGTTTTTCTTGCGGGAATTTACAATAACTTGAACTGCAACAATACTTTCTGATACCTTTATAACAGCTTCATTGTGATTGCAAAGTTCACCGCTCATGGTACAAGTCGGCTTGCCATTATCAACGCTAGCTTGAATAATTTGTTCGACGACTCCCCCATTATTTAGCTTAATCCTAACCGTGTAAATCTCGTCTTTATTCTTAATATTACGGACTACGATTTTTCCTTCGTAACCTTTTACAATTTCATTGACGAAATAAAGACCAAGCCCTTTACCGTTAACTCCTTTAGAGCGTTTTGTTGAAAAACCTAATTGAAACAGTTTCTCACGTGTTTCATGATGTATCCAGGGGCCATTATTATAAACAGATATCTTCGCGTATTTACTTGAACGCTCAAGACCAATGGATACACGCGAATACTTGTGAGTGTATTTTTTTTGATTTTGGTAAAACAATGCATTGTTTATCAAATTTTCCATCATCAACAATAGATAGTTCTCGTTACCCAATAAATTATCCGCATCCTTCAAATAAACTCGAAAACAGCTATTAGAAAAAACATAGGGGATATCTTTGTTAACTTTTACAGGCATAACATCACCCATATCTTTCACAAATGAAGATATAGATGCAATAACTGCCTGTTGTGTTGAGAACGATGGAGAGTATGGTAGAGCATCACCAGCAGTATTAAATTGTTGCCTATAATATTCTTCTTCTGCTTTATATAACTTATCTGCGATATATAATCCGATATTATCTGTTGTAGAAAGATCGAGAAGATCCCATAAATAAGTCATACTATGAATAGCTTCAGCGTATTCTTTTTTATCCTCAATATTTGATAAGTTATAGGATTTTTTTAACGCAGTATTAACTTTATCGTAACTAATTACACCGTTATGACGAACTTCTGAAGCAATATTCTGAAAATGTAAAAATTTCTCATCATATTCAATATGCTCAAGCAATCGATCACTAATAAACAGTTTTAATTTATCAGCATGGCCGGAGTATTTTTGCACACGATTTTGCAGGGAGTTCCGAGATGAATATAATTCTTCAATTTGCTTGTTGAATTTCTCTAACCTATGATCTATCTCTTTTTTCCGGTTACGAAATAAAATAAAATCAAAGAAGAAAACAAACAATAATATTATAATGATGATAATTTTAACTTGAGGATTAAGAATGAAGTGAGGTAATCCCAATGCATCAAAAAGCGCTCTATCGTTAACAACTGACATATACAGAAATATTGCCAGGCAGCTTAGTAAAGATACCCAAGGGTAATATATTTTTTTATCTAGCAAAAACAGACTCCCTCACTTGATACTCTTCCAACAGTAAGCTCCTTCATCACCGGCAACCGCAATTCCAATTCCATTTTTACATAATTCTACAAAGCTCCCATCACCATTTTCAGCGGCATCAAACGAACGACGTAATGTTTTAATATGCTGTCGATATGTTGCATGTGAGTATTTATCTGGATCAGCCTCTAATGCTTCAGCCATTTGAAATGTTGTAACAGGTCTTGGTGTTCTTTCCACGAGAAATCGTAAAATTTTCCGCGGTGTAGGGGAAAGTGATCTTTTGGGATTATCCGGGTTCATCAATTTATTGCCCTTCCAATATACTTCCCAAGTATCAAGATCTATTCTCAAGTCGCCATCAACAATTGCGTTTGATAACTGAGTGTTGGCTACCGAACCCTGCATAACTTCCTGCCGCAAGACCGCTTTTATTCGCCAGCACAAAACCTCTTCGATATTCTTTTGGTGCTTCGAAATAAAGTCTGACACATTAAATTGTTCTAACACTTCTCGCTCTATATCAGTACCATTATGTTCTGAAAGGAAAATAATCGGTAGGCCTGGCCATTTTTTCTGCAATGCTTTTGATACAGAGATTCCTGCCTGATCAAGTCCATTCATTTTAGCATCAAGAATGGCAATGTTTGGCTTCTCATCATTCTTTGCGAGAATAATATGCTGTTTGGCTGACTCTGCGAATTTAAATACATCCAGATGATTCTGATCATCATCAAATTCTGCTGATTCTAATACTTTTTTAAACTTTTCAACCCAATGTGTTTGGTCTTCCACCCAAAAAATTCTGGCCATATCCCAAGTATTCCCTTCGAAAAAATAATTTAGCCTTAGTAATTCAATATTCGTGCTGTTCGAATCCGTGGAGTGTTTTTTAAGCATATTTTTCTTCGGCAGATTGTTTGAACATCAATTTCTACAAAAGTTTTGGACAAAACAAATCGGCTCCGTGAATAGAGCCGATATGTCTGATATTCAACCAGAGATAAGCCTTTCCAAACGTTCTAAATCGTTCAACACTGACCAATTTCCGCCACCTTGATTAACGCGCTCTTGCCATTTCGCAACTCGATTCAGGTAGTGTCGAGGATCAACATTATCTGATCGCAGTTTGGTAACATTTAATGCAACCACTTTAATATCGACCAATGGTATTGAGAAATCTCTCATATGACCCTTAACCAAATCCTCTTTTAGATCGGAAAAAACTAGAATGATTTTTTCATCAGCCCTTGTCTCGTTCAAGAATTCCGAAGCCTGCAATACACCTCCAGTAATATCAGTATAAGAACTACTTTTTACTCCACTAATGAATCCATCAATGCTACGCTTAAAGACTCGTTTTTGATCACTCACCACACTTGGACGAGTATTAAAAGTTACTTTGGAGACAATGTCTTTTTCACTGAAGCTACCGCTATCAATACGAGCAACAGCTAGGGAATCTCCACTATCCAATGTAGCCAGCAGATAGTTGATAATTTTCTGCGCTTTATCTAGTTCTTTAGTATATGTTCCTGACGTATCTAGTAGCATGTATACTGATTTTGTTTTTGGTTTTTCTGTATTGCATCCGCTAATTGAAATCGCAATTGCTGATATTAATATTACAAAATATTTCATGATAATTTCTCCTCAGTAAGAACGGGCAACTGATCTGCATTTGTTTTTATATTTGTTTTAATTTTTTTCATTCGAATTTTTCGCCCCGCCATTTGCTTCTCTATTTCCAATGGAATAAAAATCATCAGATCATAAATTCTGATTAGGATATGTCCACAACGTTGCACAATGTTCCCTGCCATTCGAAAAATCACATCAATTAATTGTAAAAATTGACAGAACACTGCACCCAGCACTGTTCGGAAGGACTGAATAAAAGACTCCAGTGGTATCGCAATAAAAGCCAGTGTGAATGGCAGAATAAATCCAATGACCATCTGCCCTACCGAGGGTATCCAACGAAATTCTGCACTGATGATTTCTGATCCAGCAAGAGACTGAGTTAACGCTTCTCTATCCAAAGCCAATAAATCACGCATGTAGGCTAGTGACGCTTCGAAACCTGCGAGAATTGTTAAAATAGACAATGTAATTATTAACATTCTTTTTCGCATATTGTCATCCATGGAACTAATGATTGGAAAAAGATGCGTAATTCGCAATGATTCCATGAGAAACAATCCCATGGCAATCTCCACCATAATAATAACCAATGCTGCCACATCTGCTGTCTTCATCGGGCCAAGTTGACTCGTGCCACCAACCATCTCTGACATAGGCAATGCTATTAATTGAAAATTAATAAAACCACCCATGATCGCAATTATCAAAACAAGCCCTGATATAAACAGCTGAGTAACAGATGATGACAATAGTTTTCTTACTGCGGCGTCTTCCTTATTTCTAATACTCTCGTATTCCTCCATATGCTTATCAATGACTGTTGCTTGGCCTTCAATACCATCTACGTTTTTATTAATTTCATTTAACTGCTGAGAAACATTCCGCCAAGTTGGCAGCATATTCTTCAGCGCTTCGTGGCGACCTTGGGAGTTTTTACGATACTCATCCAACGCTTCTTTTTGTGCCTTTGCCAGTGATTGATTAATATTTTCAAGAATCAATGCAACCGTAGGGTCGGCAGCTTTTGCCGTTTTCGCAATGGTATCCACGCCCTCTACCCACGATGGCGGCAAAGGAGGTGCTTCGATTGAGCTAGAAAAATCTTCTTCAATCCGTTCGATTGCATCATTGATCTTACGTTGAACTGCAGGGTAGCCACTTAAATCTTTTTTCACCAAAGCGTTTACTCGGTGAAATTCCCGGTCAATTTTCTTCTCAACAGCATCTCGACCGTGAGACAGGATGATTTCTTTATTACGACTATTTAATCGTATTGCCAGTCGATTAAACGATCGCGCCATTAAACGAAACAAAGTTCTAATCGCCCCAGAACTACTCGTAATCAATTGATGAGCCTGGCACCTACCCAGATACATCGCCAACACCACTAGAATCAACCAAACAGTGAGCGACACTGGCAATTGATCCGACCAAAGTAATAACATTTCTGTATTCATAATTGCTTCCCCACTATGAAAACGAATTAGTGTAAGGACTAAATTGTCCATCCGGTTTGTTATTTACATTGTCGGAAATGATAGTGAAAAATCAGTGAAAAGCCGATAAATTTTATATTTCACCTTAGCTGACTAAAGATCAAACGTAATAAATCTAGTTTAAAGAAAAATTTGAAGGGGTAACGAAAGCACAATGCAATCAGTCACTAAATTGAATAGCGTATCAACTCAGACACATGAATAATCAATGAATAATTAAAGTTCTTTTTCAATCTGATGCGCTTTTAATCCCCACGCGAGAAGAGAAAATATTTTATCGTTATTTCTACGAACACGACCTACCATAACAGACATCAGTGATCGAAGTAATTGAAAACCAACATCCGGGTGCACTTCAAGAAATGACATTAGTTTGTCTCCATTTATCTCAATGAGTACACAATCTTCAACTGCTTGAACAGTAGCCGATCTAGGTCCAGAGTCGAACAACACTAGTTCACCTACCACATCACCAGCTTTTAAATCACACACTCCAGGATTTACATGTCGATCTCCATCAATATCTACATGCCCAAGTACACGCAGGCTTCCCGATTCAATAAGATACAAACTATTACCCGATTCCCCTTCCCGTATAATCTCATCACCGCATACTATTTCGACACGATTCCAGAACTCACCTTTTGTGAAGTTTGGGTTACCAAGTAATGATTCAATTTGTTTATTCATATGAGATCCCATTTTCATTCTGCTTGTTTTTTGTGTCGGCATATAAAAAAATACATTTATGAACCAGTTAGAAAAAACAACAGAATTATAAAATATAGGAAAGTTCGAAACGTCAAAATTGCTCGAATGACATACCACCTTAGCATTAACCCAATGATTGTATTAGTATTTTACAAAATTTCTCAAAATGAGGATTTTCGTCATTTACACCCTCGTTATGTGCAATAATACGCCCCATTTTACTAACCGCATTAACATATATTCTTTGAGGTCCCGTTTTGTTAACTACTGCAAATATCACCATGCAATTTGGCTCTAAGCCGTTGTTCGAAAACATATCCGTTAAATTTGGCGACGGAAATCGCTACGGCTTGATTGGCGCAAATGGTTGCGGCAAATCCACATTGATGAAAATTCTTGGTGGTGATCTTGACCCCACTAAAGGGAATGTTTCATATGATCCCAATGAACGACTGGGTAAATTGCGGCAAGATCAATTTGGCTTTGAAGAGTTCACAGTACTCGATACAGTCATGATGGGACATAAAGAGATGTGGGGCATCATGGAAGAACGCAACCGCATTTATTCATTGCCAGAAATGACTGAAGAAGATGGAATGAAGGTAGCTGAATTAGAAGTGGAATTTGCCGAACTGGATGGCTACACCGCAGAATCTCGTGCAGGTGAATTATTGTTAGGGCTGGACATACCACTCGAACAGCACATGGGATTGATGAGTGCTATCGCACCCGGCTGGAAACTTCGCGTACTATTAGCGCAGGCGTTGTTTGCCGATCCGGAAATCCTCTTACTCGACGAACCAACAAATAACCTTGATATCAACACCATTCGTTGGCTGGAATCTGTTCTTAATGAACGAAATAGCACCATGATCATTATTTCTCATGATCGTCACTTTCTGAATAGTGTATGCACACATATGGCGGACCTAGATTATGGTGAACTACGAGTTTATCCCGGTAGTTATGATGAATATATGACAGCGGCAACCCAGGCACGCGAACGCTTACTTTCTGAGAATGCGAAGAAAAAAGCGCAAATCGCTGAACTACAAACATTTGTCAGTCGATTTTCTGCCAATGCATCAAAAGCCAAACAAGCGACATCGCGAGCAAAACAGATTGAGAAAATCAAACTTGATCACGTCAAACCGTCTAGCCGTCAAAATCCATTTATCCGATTCAATCAAGAGAAAAAGCTTCATCGTACAGCGCTTGAAGTTAACAACCTATCAAAAGGTTTTGAAGATGGGCTGCTATTTAAAGACATTAACCTTCTCACAGAAGTTGGCGAGCGCATCGCAGTTATTGGTCCAAACGGTATCGGAAAAACGACTTTATTAAAGTGCTTGGTTAATGATATTGAACCGAGTTCCGGTACCATCAAGTGGTCCGAAAATGCGACTATTGGTTATTTTGCACAAGATCATACAGCGGATTTCGAATTAGATATGACGCTATATGACTGGATGGATCAATGGGGTAAGGACGCAGATGACGAGCAAGTTATTCGAGGAACACTCGGTCGCCTACTCTTTTCTCAAGAAGACATTAAGAAATCTGTGAAAGTTATTTCTGGTGGTGAACAGGGCCGCATGTTGTTTGGAAAATTAATTTTACAAGAGCCAAACATCCTGATCATGGATGAACCAACAAACCACCTTGATATGGAATCTATTGAATCTCTTAACCTTGCATTAGAAAACTATCCTGGTACTTTAATTTTTGTAAGTCATGACCGCGAATTTGTTTCATCGCTTGCCACTCGTATTATTGAGATAAATGCAGACGGCGTAATAAACTTTAGTGGAACCTATGAAGATTATTTGCAAAGCCAAGGTGTTCAGTAAAATATTCATTCAGTACGCTTAAGCTACAACAAAATTTGTAGTTTAAGCGTTAATGTTAGACACATGAGCTAACAGACTGGAACGAATTATCGATCGTCAAAAACGCGCAGTAACACCACTCGCTCAACACACATGAATGTCTTATTCTACTGATAATTGTCGTTCAGAAAGTTGCGTAGAACTTAGAATTTTATCTTGTTTTATGGCTAACCGCCTGCCTGCACCGTAAAGAATACATGGTACACCCCTCCTTTCCCATTTTTTATCAGCATCCAATTACTCAGATACTTCTTTGAGGTAGTACCGAAGTGAATAAGTAACGCCTTGAGCAGGCCTTCAACTTACAAGATAAATTGCCGGTAACGGCATATGACATATCCCTTATCTGTAGGTTTCTCCAAATTAAAGTATTCAGGATTTGGAAAAACCAGTCATAAATTTTATAAAAAGGCCTGGAATAAATAGCAGAGAGGCAGTGGCTACCATAGTCGGGCCAGTTGGCAAAGCAAACTCGAAAGAGAGATAATAACCGACTATAGCACTAATAACACCGAACAAAGTCGCAATGAGAAACGCATGCTTTAATGTGTTGGTTATCATCAATGAAGCAGTAGCTGGAATGATCATAAATGAAAAAACCGGTAATACTCCAATAGTGATTATAGACACAGAAATCATCATAGCGAGAGAATAAAAAAGAATTTGTGTTAGAAAAATCGTTTTTATCCCGAGAGCTTTTGCGGTATCAGGATCAAAAGAGATAAATATAAATTCCTTATATAACACTACATGAATGATTGAAACAAAAATTGCCACTATGATTAAAAATGTTAAATGAGTTGCGGGTACGAATACAGTATTGCCGAATAAGAGATTATTAATATCATGTACGGTACCGCCTGTTGCATCTAAAACCAACATGGCTAAGGCGGCAGGAATGACATAAGCTATGCCCAATAAGCTTTCACGAGTTAATCTTTTTTCACTATATTGGAAAGCCATGATAGATGCGGCAGTACAAGCGAATAATATTGCGACAATTACAGGAACAGCGGCAACATATATGGATTGAGCCTGCTGTGTACCTGCGGCAACAGTAACGCTACCCCATATCCAAGCTTGTAGAGGAAGCGAAATTGTAATGCCCAATGAAGAAACTTGCGAAAGAGCCGCAGTCATGAAGACTATTCGTTTCAGCACCACAAATACACCAAGATAGGAACATAATAATGCGACAATAACAGATGCTGCGATGCCATTTTGAAGAATTGGTAGTGCATCCCAGAAGCTCATTTTATTATTTTTCCTGATTATCCATCATCGTCCACAAAAATATGGATTTTATTATGCAAAGAAACTAGTCGAACATTTTGCTGATATATCTGTTTTATTTTTTCTTCAGTCATTAACTCCTTAACAGAACCCGTTTCAAAATGTGATTTTTCACCGCTGTGTAAAATAATCAGATTCTGCGCATAGTTTGCTATAACATTAAGATCATGAGTTATCAAAAGCACCGTCTGCCTGATAGTTTTCAGTAATTCAACAATTAGGTGAATCATTTCCGCTTCACCAGAAATATCCATTCCACTTGAGGGCTCATCAAGCACTAAAACATCAGGCTCAAAGGTTAACGCTCTTGCTATTAGAGTCCGTTGTTTTTGCCCGCCAGAAAGTAAACGGAATTGTTTATTTGCAAGATGGGAGATAGCAACCCTTTCCATATATTGCATGGCAAGCAATTTATCAGATTTACTCATTCTCCGACCAATACCTGCCTTCGGGATTCTTCCCATCAGCACAACTTCTAGAGCAGTGAGTGGAAAAATGGTATCCAAGTTACTCTCTTGCGGTACATAACCAAATGTCAGTTTAGATGAACGATAGACTTTTCCATGAAGAGGTGAAATAACACCTGTTAAAGTTTTTATTAATGTTGTTTTTCCTGATCCGTTAGCACCGACAACTCCCCAAAACTCACCACTTTTTATCGAAACCGAGAAGTTTTCAAGGACGATATGTTTTTGATAACCTGCAGAAATATTTGATGCTTTAATCTGCAATGTCATAATGGCGCCTCCGAAAACTAAAGATTTTTCGGAATAATGAGACGTAAATCTTTTGAAAAGCGGAGCTTATACTAATATATGAGTATTTGAGAAAGTGTAGTAACGAAATCATCCCAAAAAAGATCATTTTTCGGTGGCACCCATAAGCATCTGTTATTTACCCATGCAAGTGCATAGAAAGTTGGGTATAGATAACATCAAACATTTGAATATAATTTTTAGTTCCAAGCCTTGGATCAACAGCTGATGGTAGTGATAAAATCGTAGCATTGCTTTGTCTAGCAACTTCATGTGAGATGCGTTGTGGTTGCCACGGTGAAATTAAAATCAGAGTAATTTTTTCATCAATAATTTTTTTTACCAGTTTTGCAGCATGCTCAGCACTGGGTGGAATAGTTTCACGCGGCTCAATATAGGCTGCGACATTTAATCCGTGTCGATTTGCAAGATAAATCCAGTCTCGATGATAGCTAATTATCTTTTTCCCCTTATAAGGCGCCATCATCGCATCCCAATCCATTATTTTATTTGTCAACCTACCAATAAAATCCTCATAGTTCTTTCGGTAAAACTCGGCGTTCCCTTCATCCATTTCTGCTAATTTTTCATAAATATTTTTTGCGATAATTAGACCATTGGCGGGATCAAGCCAATAATGATGATTCCCAACTTTTTTATCATCACTAAGTAACTTTGAAAAAAACGGTGTACCCTCCAACTCTTGTTGAGTATAAGGAATGAGAGAGATATTTTTTGATGCATCTAAATAACCTTGTTTCCCTTCCATGATTTTTGGGTTATCTACCGTAGCGAGCGCAGCAGGTAGCCAGGATATTTCCATCTGTTGTCCATTCACAATAAGTAAATCTGCATTTTTCAGGTATACAGCGATCGAAGGTTTTGGTTTTACAGCGTGAGGATCTTGTAATCCATTTGTTAAACTCGAAACGGATACCCTATCCCCTGCAATTTCTTCAACGAAAGATGCATCTTGTGAAAAAGAAGTCACTATATTTAATTTGGCAAAAGCTTCTGTAGAAGTTGTAAAAAATATTGCCACAATGAGTAACACTAAGTTGTAAATTAGAGTATTAATCCGATTGATGTACATTTCATTTCTCCCTTATTCAATCTCAGCGGTAGCACCAAATTTCCACCAATCAGATTTTACAGTTCTGTCTATACGTTGCTGCAATGTTAGTAATTCATCAGCTCCGACTTCCCTGGCTTGAGATTGCAACTTGGTCAACTCTAACTCACTGGGTAGACCTCCATTTGCAATCAATACTTTTGCCGTTTTCAGGTTGTTATTCAATACTGCATAATGAAGTGGTGTTGCGCCAAGAAAATCTCTTGCATTGATATCTGCACCTTTTTCTATGAATGTATTTAATAATTTCTCAACTTGGCTTCTCTCCCACTCAGGGCTGCGCTCATCGCGCAAGCCTGCGGAAAATAGATGAAGCGGCGTTACTGAATCTGCTTCTCTTACTACATCTATATTGGCACCTCTATCTATCAATATTTTTACAACAGTATATTTTCTGTAATCTAGTGCCAAATGGAGTGGCGTAAAACCTGCTGCATTTTTCTCGTTAATACTGATACCTTTGTCAGTCACCATACTAAGATCAAGCAGCAAATTGACTACATTAGCAAGTCCAAATCGGGAAGCTTCTTCTAACGGACTCCATTTCAGTGAACCTTCCATACGAGCTTTAATGTTTGCCCCCTCTTCAATCAATCGCATTGCTGCCAGTTCCTGTTTCTCCCATATTGCAGTGTGAAGCGGTGTAAAACCTCGATTATCTCTTGCATCAAGATCAGCGCCTTTACGTATAAGCGAATCAATCAGAGGAATGTCACCATTTACCGCAGCTTTATGAAGTGGCGTTCCACCATGCAATAAAGCTAATCCACCTTCCTGAATGAATTCATCACCATCAGTATTTCGAATATAATGCTCCGTATCTGGGTCGTTCGGATCACCAATGGAATGTTCCATAGCATTTTTAGCTAGATGGAAAGTTGTATGAGAAATAAAACCAGCATTAGGATAAATCAAGCGGTCACCTCTATCATGTACATATTCATAAAGTCCCGGCATTTTATCCTGCAAATCCTTTGGAGCGTGAATTGGCTGATCATGCATATAGAGCAGTGTTTGACCATCATTTGAAATTGCAAAAACACTTTTACGTGAATAGTCATTAACAACCACGCCATCAACATTAACAGCGGCTAACAGTTGTTTTTTATCTAAATTTTTACTAGTGTGAAATATTAATAGTCTTGGCGTATCGTTCTCACGCCCTTGATATTGGTAACCAAAATAGGGAGAAATACGTTGAAATGTATTTTCTTCCATGGGCATGTAATCAATAAACTCTACCGGTAAATTTACTGCGGATCGGATTGGCATTTCCGTACATGCAGAAAACCACATACAAATAGCCACAATAATTACAGCACAAAGTGAATGTTGAACTTTCCCGCCATGATCTTTCGGCGTGAAGAAGAATTTTCGACATACCAAATTTTGTGTGGAAATTCTTAGTTTTGCTATGTTCATGATTAATCCCGCCATATTTCTGTACATGTAAGTTTCACTTCTAATTTACGGCTGAGAATCTTTAAAAAGACGCATCACAAATAAGATCTGCAAATTTATATGCATTCATTTAATTAGTGTAGCTCCACCTTTTGCTAGATTCAACTTACAAAAAAATACCATCGAAAAAAAGACGAATGGATAGGTAAGTTTGCATAGCAGTAATTCTTAACATTACGACCTGGAGACTTTACAAAATAATAGCGAAATTATTATTATCTAGAAGATTAGGAAATATTGAGTACCTAAATAGTGCCCACCCAAAAACTAGTGAAAAAACAGCTGGTATAATTATTGTTCAATATTGAAGGAAGATTTACAAAAACATTTGTTAAAAACTTCCCATGATGGTCATTCTTATGAAATAAAAATTGATCTTAGTGAAAATACTCCGATTGCCGGCAATCGATATCTCTTCCTTATGGTAAGTAATATTCATTCTTTTGCAAAGAACTTCAACATAACAGTAAAGCAAAGTAGATATGTATGAGACATAATTCTTAACCATTAGGAGTTGATATAAGCATTGGACATTCCGATAGGAAGATAATAAATATTCGTACCATCAGGTGTGAGTTGATGACCCAAGGATTCAGTATTCCTATTCTACTTTGTTAGGAATTTTATTTTAAGAAAATAGTTAATTGGCAACCAACGCTACCAGTAACAAACCCAATAGCGCTGGATGTGTAAGCACTAAGCATCTTTTAAATGCTTGCTATGCTTGCTATGAAGCAATGTATGCTCCATATCATCTTCAGGCATTGGATGTCTACCAACAAATGCATCAACTTGAAATGGAAAACTACCGCAACGATTTCGATCTGAAACGTCACAAGTTTTTATTTTAAATAGGCGATATAGAGGATCAAGTCCTATTATAGATGTTATGAATGGATAGGTAGAAAGAACCATGCTCCAACTCAAAACATCATTAACTATACCACCAGTTTGTGTAAGCAGAGCATATGGAACTCCGATCATTACAACGCCTAAAACAAAACGCATCATACGTTCAAACATACTTAAATTTTGACTTATGAAATAGCCTTTTACGCTGTTCATTTCAATGTCTCCTTTTAGTTAGAAAATAATACACATAAATATTTATTATTTACGCGCGTCTACATGCCACTGGCTGAAAAAGCTTGTGGCAAATTTAGGATTCCCAACTTGCATTTCTAAATAGATCTACTCGAGCTAGTGATAATAAACACCAGTTTAATAGTTGAATGAATCCGAATTGAAAATAAATTTGGAAGTTTTGGCAGTGATGGTTTTCATAGTTGCACTCCTATTCACTAAATACATTATGAATTAGGGAGACAATACAAGAATAAGAGAGAGAATTTCATATTGAAAAATATGATTTACGTTAAACTTGAGTGTCTTGATCCTTTTAATTTACTTATTAATTAATATAGCAGTAAAATAGTCAAGAATACAGGAATTGCCATTCAAATAAATTGATACTAATTTAAAAAATACTTATAAGCCAAAGCGGCTTGTTATACATTGCGGCAAAGATGTTTTTCTCAATAACTCCGCGCTATGAAAAAGTCGGGGCAGAGAGTTTTATTATCTAATATTAGAAGCAGTTGTTCTCAGCGCCCAATACTACACAGAGATCATTATAAAAATACATTTAAATTTGATAGAAATAAAATTAACGCGTGTGAAAAAACGATGAATAACAGCTGCTGGATTTCGTGTCGGGCGCGAACGAAAAAGAAGAAAAGAAGGGGGCAAGTCTTGCTTAGCGCATCTTTAACAGAAAGAGTGAGTTACCACACTAAAAAAACAAGGACCGCCCCTGATGCGAACGCGCCACTTCCAAAACAACTCTGCAAGACTCCTCCGATTCAAATGAACTCATGAAATTACAGTCACTAATTGATCGCTTACGCGGCTTAACTTTCATTCAGAAGTTTTAGTTAACTTTTTCAAACGAACCTTTACTCCAGCGTTCAAAAAGAAGCTAACTATCAACAACATTTAATAAACATTAATTCCAATGCTCAACAACAACCTCTACCGATTTTTCACCACTACGAATCCACATCACACCATCTTGAATGCTGCACTGTAACTGCATCGCCTTTTCTACCAGTTGACCGAGGTGTTCTACTACCTCCTCAGGAATATGCCGGACCTTCAAATTCTCAAATCGAGAAAACTTATTTTTAACTTGCTCCCACCAAACAATAGCACTTTTTGTTGAGTAGCAATAAACATAAACCTGTTGAGACCTACCACAGGCTTTACGCACTCGCTTCTCGTCTGGTTGGCCTAATTCAATCCATAACTCGATCTCATCACTTAAACTTTTCTGCCACAAGTCCGGCTCATCATCAGTACTCAAACCTTTAGTGAAACTTAGTAATTCATTCGCATGCAAAGCAAATATGGCAATACGCAACATCATTCGCTCATCGGTTTCAGAGGGATGGCGTGCAATAGTGAGTTGATGATTTTCATAATAATGACGATCCATATCACTGATACTAAGTTCTGCTTTAAAAATTGTTGATTTTATTGCCATAAATTATTCCCTGACTTTTCCCCGTAAAGACTTTGTCTTGCCGTGTTTAGTTTTACTATCCATTCTGCGTTTTTGCGAATTTCTCGTCGGCTTTGTTGCCCTTCTTTTCTTTTGCGTTTTAATCGCGCTCTTTATCAACTCTACCAATCTCTCAATAGCTTCTTCTTTATTCGTCTCTTGGCTGCGATGTTTTTGCGCTTTTATTACAATGACACCATCTTGCGAGATCCGATGATCATTTATCAACAATAGCTTGGTTTTAACCGTTTCAGGCAGTGAAGAATTAGGTATATCAAAGCGAAGGTGAATTGCCGTTGATACTTTATTTACGTTCTGGCCACCAGAACCTTGCGCACGAATTGCGCTGAATTCGATGTCTTCTTCACGAATGTTGATATTGGGAGATATTTGAATCACAGGCCATCCATTGGGCATAAATAGCCTGTATTATAACCGACTAATATTTTAAAAATAGAACCCTAATTCAAGCTCAACGAAATCTTCATTGGCGTAGGCATGTACAGGGTCTTCAGGTTTTGTCTCTGTAAACAAATAACCATTAAGTGTTAACTTGAAATCGTCACCGATTCTACGATTCGCTTCAACACTTAAGACAGTCCCATTACCATCGTTATCATAAATCACACCAAGCAAGGCATCGGTACTCTGTTCGTCATTAAGTGCTAACCTAACGCCCAACATGGTATCATTTTGAAATGGATTCGTTGCTTTACTATTTCGGTCATCATATAAGTATTCGGTTACAATACCAATATCAACACCTGAGCTTTGAATATCAAAAAAACTATATTCAAAGCCTGCCGTAGCGGCAATAAATTCATCCCCTGCACCATCCCGACGAATGACCTCAAGCTTTAAAAGCCAATTTTCGATGGTCGCTTGCACGTCTAAACCTGTTTGATTGATTAGATCATAAACAGGTATAAACCGATTTCCAAATTTTTCAAACCTGGGTTCACGACTTGTTCCATAGAAATGGCTTACACCAAAATCCCAGTCGCCAATGTAATGAGACCATCGTACTGCATAATCAATATGTTTCTCTTCTGAGTCAGCCTCAAACCGAGCATCATCTTCAGCAATAGAAAATGGCAAACCAAGCCTTGCATCTTCATGAGGATATCGACGCTCCCTAAAACCAGGCAGTACAAAAATATCGACTGTTCCCCAATCGCGAATAATCGCCAGATTTAACATGGGCTGCCCGAGCTTTTCCTCACCATCAAAAGATTCAGTAAAATCGGTTTGATTAATGATGTCTACCAGGTGCTGAGATTCGGTAACTCCCCAAAAAACCTTTCGAATGCCAGCGCGAAACTCCCATTCACTATCGGTATATATCCACGATAGCTCGCGAATATCGGCAGTGCTTGGTGTGTGCTGATTCGCTCTTGCGAACACTTCCAGCCCAAACAATTGTCGATCATCATCCCATGCTTTTGAATATTTTGGCTGAATTGAAAATGAAGTGTAGATATTTTCTTGGTTATCTGCCAAAGCATCGTTTTTAAATATACTGGCTTTTGCAGAAACATTACCTGACCACTCTGAGTAAGCAGTAACAGGTAATACTGCAATAATCACAAACAAGGTTATTAATAAACAACATTTACTTTTCATTATAAAATGCCTAACGCATGCGTTTTAAAGCGTTTTTATCAAAATCACGATCTTCAAATCCGTTTTTAAATTTATAATCTTGCCAGACTAAAGTTGTACTTTTTCCGGTTTGATGATTTTGCATCTCCATCCTTAAAGAACGCCAGTACTTATCATCATACAACTCGTATTCATGATAGGTTAATGTTTTTAATAATGTATTCTTGCGATCATAAAAAGTGATTTTCAAGGGCTGATACATCTCTTTGTCTATCCACACAACCTGTTTACTGTAACCCGATTTTTTGTACTCTGGAAATCGCTCAATCACAAAAGAATCACGCTCATCAACTACTTCTTCATTAATATATTTATAACGATACTTCTCCAATTCCTGAGAAGAAATATCTTCATATGCGAATTCACTCCCCATAAAAGGACCTGATTTATTTGAAGACGAAATACGTTTAATTCGTTTCAACGCAGGCAGAAATAGCCACTGATCATCCGATTTCTCTACATGAGTATGGCTCAAAAATGCGGTGCCTTTAACATCTGCAGGGCTATCGAAAATTGTTATTGATTTATCACCATCACCAGAAACCTCAAGAGTGCGTGTGCGATTTTCTCGTACCGATTCAGCTCCCTGTTTGTTTCTCAACGTCATAATAATATTTGCAGTTGCGTCTTCCCAACCGGTATCTCGCCTATCTGCCTCTTTCGCTATTTCGAAGCCACGCTCTTCGGCTGTTTTCGAAAAAGCATTAAGGGGAAGCAGGATTAACAGTATCAAGATTAGAAATAGTTTTTTCATTTTGTTTTTCCTCAAGTTTAATCAATAACGCAGGCAATAGTAAGAAATCAGCAATCAGTGCAAGCACAATCACCAATGCCGTCAACATCCCCATCGCTGAATTAAGTTCGAAAGCAGACATCGCCAAAACAAGAAAGCCAAATGTTAATACGATAGTTGTCGTTAACAGTGCTCTACCGACTGTTGTAAAAGCATAAACCACTGCCTGGCTTGCATCATATCCTTTTTCTCTTCTTGCTCGAAGATACTTGCTAAGCAAATGCACGGTATCGTCTACAACAATCCCGAGGGTCATGGTGGTTACTACGCTTAGCGCTAAACCCACTTCACCAACAAATAAGCCCCACAAACCAAACCCCATCGCGGCCGGCACTAAATTGGGCATCAAACTTACAAGCCCGATCTTTAGTGACCTCAATGCCACAATGAGTAATATTGAAATTAGTATTAACGCCACAGTTGTTCCCGTTAACATGCTTACAATGTTTCGCTGACCAATATGCGCAAACATCAGTGATGGACCGGAAGCTTCTGCTTTGACTATATGCGATGTGTTTTGTTTCAGCCACTCGTTTGCACGCTCCTCAAGTGAAAGCATCTCTTTGCTTGATAATGTTTTTAATGTTGCCGTCAACTTAGTTGCAGATTTATCAATATTGATTTGATTATTCAAATCTAATCCATACGGCAATGACATTTCATACAATAGTAAATATTGCGCAGAAAGTTCTCGATTTTCGGGTATTCGATGCCACTGCTCATCATCACCATGCATGTTCTTATTCAGGCGTTTCATGGTGTCTGTAATTGTTGCCACATGGAGCGTTTCAGGCTGTTGTTTATACCATTGTGAAAATGCTTCAACTTCATTCAAAAATACAGGATCACTAATTCCACCTTTCTCTTTTGCCTCAAGCGAATAGGCGATAATATATGTACCTGCTAGATTCTCTGTCACATAATCGGTATCTGTTCGGAAGGTAATACTTTCTTCAAAGTAATTGACAAAAACATCATTCAATTCATTTTTCGGCAGCAAGCTTACGATTGCAACAACAACAATGGCCATTCCCCACAGCAATCGGCGATGATTATTAACCACAAAATTACCAAACCTCTCCATTGAATCACGTTTGTTTTCTGCTAGTGGTTTAATACGTAATGGAAGAATAGACATCAGCGCAGGTAAAAACGTTAACGATAGGAAAAGGGAAACAATAACCCCCATAGCAACAAAGTTTCCTAAATGCTGAAATGGAGGAACTTCAGAGAAATTCATCGTTAAAAATCCAATAGCTGTTGTAACACTTGCTAAGGTAACAGGCTGAATATTTAAACGCAGGCTCTCGACAATGGCATCGTGTTTACTACTACCTTTGCGCATTTCCTGAAACAGAGAAACTAAAACATGAACTGAGTTTGCGATAGCAATGGTTAATATAATAATTGGCGCGACAGAGGAAGGAGGTGATATGGGATACCCGATATACCCGCCCAACCCCATTGCTGCGGCAATACTAAAAGCGATTACAACTAATGTTGCAAAAGTTCCTGTAAAGCCTCGAATTAATAACCCTAGAATAATTAACATAATAGCAAAGCTCATTGGAATGAGAGACTGCATGTCATTCATTGACTCTTCCGAGAACGCATTATTCATCATTACCATTCCCGTTAGATGCAACTCGATGTCCGGGTATTCAGCACGAATCTCATCTGCAATTTTTCTTGCGTAAGCCACTGCTGTGGGAACTTCCGTTATTTCATCCAATCCAGGTAACTGAATAGTTACATTCACACCGGTCACTCTAGCATCAGGTGAAACTAGACTATTTACTAAAATAGGTTCTTTGAGCGCAATTGAGCGAATCTTCGCCAAAGATTCTGCATCAAGCTCACTACTACCAGACACCAAATCTTCAACCGTTAAATCATCGTCTTCCGACCAGGTGTGCTGAAAATTTGAGAGCGAATCAACGCGAATAGAAAACGGTATTTGCCATGCTTTTTCCGTGAGCGATTCAACTGCCGCTAATGTCTTTTGTGTGAAAACATCTCCATCCTTAGGTGTTAATGCGAACAAAATGTTGTCACTTTTGGTGTAAGTATTTTCTAACTCGTCAAAAGCAAGGAGCTGAGGATTATCTTCACTAAAAAATATCCGATAATCACCTGTGAAACGTAAATTCTGTCCCCCTGAAGCAGCGAGAAAAACTAAGATCAGACTAATCAGCATGACCAACCATCGGTACTTAAGTACCCAGCGGCCAAATTGTGCTTCGAACTGTTTCATTATTCTTTCCTTTATTGTTTATAAATACTGAAAGCTTAATATTGAATTATTTCATAAATATTTACTGTCCAGACCCAAAAAAACCGACCGAATTACAGTTTGGTGTAAAATTTTTTAATTCCTTCGTAATCCACTGATTAATAGATCGACCACATTATTAGCCATCATCTCAAATTCCGCATGACTAAAAAAACCATCGAAAAGCGGAAAATCAAATAGAATCAATGAGGCGTGGACCGTACTCGATGTTTTAATAACATCCTTTACATCAAACTCCCCTGTTTCATTCCCATAAGCCAATATCTCAGCAATAATCGCACATTGAGCTTGCACCTTATCCTTCACTAATTCTTTGTGCTCTTTTGATACAAGCTCTATTAACTCACTAATTTTTGGGTATTTTTCGAATTCTTCCAGATTAGTCTTTAGACTAGTAAGGACAAATGTTCGTAATCTTTCAACCGCTGAAAACCCAGGCTGACGAACAGCTTCTCTTATTTTATTTGATCTATCAGACATGCAAAGATCACTGCATTCAACAGCAATATCCTGTTTATTCTGAAAATATCGATATAAATTTGCGGCAGACATATTTACATCTTTTGCAATTTCAGCCATGGTGGTTTTTCCATAACCATAGACCTGAAAGCGCTCTTTTGCAGCATCCAGGATTTTCATTTTCAAATCATCAATTTCGTCGTGTGAAGCATTCATGTTTTAATTTAAGCACCTTGCCAGTGAATATTCAAGATTATATTCATAATTTACTAAAATAGCTATCGGTCTACATCTACTATTATTGAGTGAAATATTTCAAACATCCGTATTAAATAAGATTGCTGCCGCTGCCATCTGTCGATAAACTACTCAAATCACATTCCTACAGTCTTTTCTCGGATTATCAGGATTAGGCGAGCTTAATAGAAAATTACTATATTGCCTTTAAGTATGCGTACCGATATCTTTTCAACTGCATCACTAAAAGCAAGTATCATCTGATTAGCAGCGGGCATTTAAATAAGAACAATGAAATTTATTGTAATCACCTTACTTAGCATTATTTTTTCACTTTTTCTTTTACGATTTTTAAAAACAAGCATGGCCAATCGAGCATGGATTTTTCCCGCTCTACTTGGAATGCTTCCGCTGTTTTATTTTATTTTTGCTTTATGGACAAATGATAAAACAGCGTTAAAAAACGAAATTTTTGCCTCGATAATTATCTACGCAATAATTGTTCTCTATTTGCGATACCGCACCACTTGGAGCGAATATCTTCTTGCTGGAGGTTTTATTTTCCACGCCTTTTATGATTCAACGCATAACCTCTATTTCGTAAATGCTGGCACTCCTGACTGGTGGCCAGTTTTTTGTGGAATTATCGATTTGTTTATTGGTGGATTTATTATTTATCAGGTTAGGAATAACCGGAGCATTGCACGATATGATTCCCGGTAATTGTGGAGTGAAGACTCCATCAATATGAATTAGTTTCGGCTACTTCAAATAACAACGCGTGTAAACAAACCAACGGAACTGCTGCATAACACTTCCATTTTTGACCTGAGGCTTGAACTACCTGATAAAAAAGATATCCAGATTATAGATGGTATGCGGATTATGAGCCTGCCTACCGCACTGACCAGCTGTTCACCAAACTACTTTACAGCAAAACCTATCGAAATGCGTTCAGCTTTGGCAATGATAACAAACGCTTCTGATTTGCTTCGCCGACTACTGGAAAGCAATCACAGTATAATCGCAGGACGAATGGCTGGCGCGATGCGCATTATTGGGCGAGACCAGATTGCCAACAATATTATAGAAACTATGCGAGCCGCTGGTCACACCGTTAACGAAAATGATCCGTTTGAAGACAAGTCAGCGATTATCTTTCACACTAGAGAGGCATCACCTTGTTGGTCGAAAAGCATACGGCGCAACTAGCGGGGCCAGTATTGAAGTAAAACATAATATAAAATGGATAAGCTCCCAGAAATATAAGGATAACATTGGGCATTGGCCTTCAGGTACTCTACCTCATCGATTAGTACCAGATAAAGGAACGTATAATGAATATTTGCCTTAAGACGCTATTCGTTACTTGTGCTACGATTATCTTATTTGGATGTGCTGTGTCTGCTGAAAAGGATTTATCCATTCATGCAAAAAATAATTTTGGAAAGACGGCTATCGATCTAGCAGTATTCAAGGGAAATTCGGAGATTGCGAATATTTTATCTGCACATACTGACTAAGACATAAAAACTTTCTTGTCATGCGCGTGAGATATTTGTGAGTTCGTATTGGCCCATTAGGGAAGCAAATGGGTCAAGAAAATGGTAGAGTAAAGAGCAGACGAACCTGCCCACCCTCATCAAACCGTACATACGGTTTTACCGTACACCGCTTTCCGATGCTCTTCATCGTGTAGCATTACGTCACTTCCAAGCCGCAGTTGTTGGCAATTCATATAATCCCACACGCTGGGACAAAGGGGTCTGGGACAAAGGGGTCTGGTCTTGACACGTGCAACATCCTCGGCGAACGGCGAACTCAAGTTACAAGTAAGAGTGAAGTAAGAGGTAAGATGGTCAGGCTTGTATAACTGCATATTTGATTCTCATTATATGCAATAATACAAACCTGACCCTTTCATGTTATTGCCTCCCAAGACTTTGGATTTACCTTGACACGATGATTGCTTTTGTTAGGCCTGTTTATGCCAAGTAATATCTATTTTTCTATGCTGTGCTACACAATCACGCAAATATAGATTTATAAGACTTTGATAGGGAACCCCCGAGTCTTCAGCCATATTTTTGAAATAATCAATGACATCTTCGCTAAGCCTCATTGTGACTGGCTTTTTTAATTTCGAAGCATAGGGGTTTTTCCGGGACTTCATTTTGGAAAGATCGTATTCTTTTTTCATCATTCACTACCTTCGTAGAACTTGCATTCGTTTTTGGTTGCTTTACGGGCGCTGATGATTCTGATCGTATTTCCTGAATCCCTTTCACAATGGCATACAATGAGTACTCTGGCTTCAGAGCTTAAACCGAGCATCAAGAACCGATCTTCTTCGGGTTCGGAGCTATCAGAATCATAGAATTGAACTGCAAAATCATCGTAAAACACGGACTTAGCTTCTTCAAAGCGTATCCCATGTTTTTTCTTATTTGATGCGGCTTTTGCTGAATCCCATTCAAACTTAATCATATGTACAGTGTATGTACCAACCCTTGATTTTTCAAGAGCCTAATACCAACTACACGAAAAAATTTCGTAAAAAAACGAGAAACCGCCAGTTCATAGCTACTAAAAACGTCCGCTTTTCGTATTTGACTAAGCATATTAAGCATTGACTAACAGCCGTTAATTGATCGTTAGCAACAAGCAAATGAAATACTGGAATGACTGCAGTGCACAATGAGTGGAGATTCGTTTTTCTTGTGAACTAGTGCTCTCGGTCCGCAACCGCGGGAGCTTAATGAGGGGTTAATTAAAAACGATATGCTAGTTGGGAAAAGTTTGTAACCAAATAAAATTTTAAAAAAGCGGTAGAAATCCAATTTGCTAGAGAGGAATGAGAGCGGATAAATAATAGGCTGCAAATCACTAGATCATGGATTTAATTGATGCGCCTGGAGAGACTATTTGCGCTTCGCACTCAGCCTTCGGGTCGTTGCTTATCAGCAACGATCTTCGCTCCTTGCGTCGCTCGTCGAACTCAGCCGTATGATTTGGTCGGGAGTTCGAATCTTCACTTTATCAGAAGTCAGCATTAAACTCGTAGACCTAAGTTTTATTCAAGGTAAGTGGTGCGCCTGGAGAGATTCGAACTCCCGACCAACTGGTTCGAAGCCCTTCGAGTTATTTGTAAAAACAATAAGATAGCGAATTTAAACCCTACTGTGCTTGTATATAAAAACAGGCGCTTATCACCTATCCCTGAGACAAAATTGATACACTCGGGATCATTCGTTTAATTAGTTGCGCAAAAAGAAAAGGCGCCACCCGATTGCTCGAATGACACCCAAAGACAAAATAAATATAGCATAAATTTTTATACTAACAAGTTTTTTTTTGATCGGCCTCGCCTTTTCCTTTCGTTCAACGAATAGGAGAAAATTTCATGTCTGTAAAAAATCGTTTATATGTAAAGCCGCAAAATTGCGACATCCCACATACACATCCTGCTCTTGGAGACTACGATCCGATAGTTTATCCATGGCAGGAAACTGGAGAGTGGAGTCGATCACGGGAATCTGTGTTGATTGATACTATTAGTGTAACTATGAACTATCGTGCACTTGATATTCCAGATGATTTTGATCTGGATGACCGGGCGTTTACAGCTGTAGTTTATATGTTGTCGGGGTTAGGGATTGAGATAGGTTCTGAGCGTGGTAGGAAAAATTTTTATCAAAAATCTTGGGATCTACAGGATAATAATGGTTTTACTTCCGGTTTTGTTGCGTCTGGAGGTAATCTCGATACTATACAAATTTATATTGATGGCAGTGGTTGTTCAGTAGTTCGCGATTGGCGTGAGTTTTATATTAGATGTAAAAAATTTA
>CALZJE010000043.1 GCA_945787715.1 uncultured Ectothiorhodospiraceae bacterium
TTGTTATAAAAATTCAATAGCACAGGCCAGGCACTTAATTGTCTCAGGCACATTAATTATAACCGCGTATTAAGTAGAGTGAGGGAGCAGGGCGCTTATGATGCCCTTAAATATTTATGAATATCAAAGTTAAACAATATCTTGATTGCTTATCTTCTCCACAAAAAGAGATTTTCATTAAGATTAGACAAATCCTTTTGAAAACACTTCCTGAAACCAAAGAAGAGTTTAAGAACGGGGCACCTTGGTACGGTAAATATTATATTGCTGGATTTAAGAATAGTGTCAATATAGGATTTTCAGTTACTGGATTGGATAAAGATGAAATTAAATTATTTGATGGTAATGGAAAATATATGCGTCATATAAAAATCCATGCGTTGGATGACATTGATGAAACTAAATTAATGCAATTGTTTATTTTAGTATCGGATAAAGCCAGTTGTTCCGAGGATGACAAGGTTTAATTGGTATAATCCGAAGTTGCCGTTAATGACTCATCAATTAGGGCTAGTTAGCGGATGTTTCTGTTGGTTCATTATGATGAAAGCCATCACTAAAAAAAGTTAAACTTTCGTGGTAATTACATGATCTCCTGGTGACATCCTGCTGTTTAAATATGTTTTTTAAACAGGAGACTCAGCCATGAAAAAAGTATTTATGATATTAGTGTTAGCAACGTTTACCAGCGCATGTACTACTATCGGTGACAAGAATATGGAATCAGACAAAATGATGGAAAAAGACATGATGATGAAAGACGATTCTATGATGAAAGACGATTCTATGGAAGACAATGGTATGAAGATGAAAGACGATTCTATGGAAGACAATGGTATGAAGATGAAAGATTTGAAGAAAAAAGAGATGATGAATCAGGACGGTATGTAATATATAGAAATTTGATTGCTGTTCTCCTTAATAATATTAGATTAGCGATGGTATTCTTAATGATGGGCTGCCTAATGTCTGTTCAATCTAAACTAATATTATATTTTAGATGATCTTGATCACTTATTATGGTTATATTGGAATATTGCACAATCGTAAGAATTTGTGAGAATTAACTTAGAAAATTGGTTTAGCGCAGAAAAAATGTGCAAGCTCCTGATGTACCTGACTTTTCTAGAGCTAATGTGGGAGTAAGGAGTTAATCCTAACGATAGGAGACTGAATCGAATGCCAGAAATAAAACGTCCTGTGCAAACAATTGAAGTGAATTATGTTTGCGATAAATGTGGCTATGGAATGATGAAAAAAGTCAGTGAAATGGATTCTAATACTGGTGACATTATGCATGAATGTATGATTTGCGGCCATCCACAAATTTTTCAATGGAGATCCTATCCTCGAATTAATTACATTGGACTTGATGAGTCTATTGACGAGTCTACTGACACTTCCGATGACAGATAGGTCTCGCCAATAATGATCTTCTCTGTGAAGAAATGATTCGTGTGCCGGTTGAACTGCGTTTTCCAGTCACGATTCCTATGTCTTCCAAGAATGATTTTCATAAATAACGCCGTCACAGCGCTGCGATCAACTGTTTCGCCATTAGCGCACAACGAAAGATCTAGTGCAATTAAACTGGTACCGTTATTCTCGGACAGCTTCTTTAGGGTAGTCTCTGCGTGCTGGGCCGACATACAATTGTCGTGGCCGCCCAATTCGTCGTGTGGGTTCAGCTATCATCTCCATCCATTGTGCAACCCAACCTACGGTACGAGCGACAGCGAACATCACTGTGAACATATTCTCTGGAATACCCAGTGCTTTATAAATCAATCCCGAATAAAAGTCGACATTGGGATAAAGTTTGTGTTCGATGAAGTAGTCGTCTAGTAATGCTGCTTCTTCGAGTGCCATCGCCAATTTGAGTAGTGGGTCATTCGAATTGCCTAATTTTGCCAATACTTCATGGCAAGTGTCGCGAACTATACGCGCTCGAGGGTCATAATTTTTATAAACACGATGGCCAAATCCCATTAAGCGAAATGGATCATTTTTATCTTTCGCTCTGCTTATGAATTTGGGAATATGCTCAACCTGACCAATCTCGTTCAACATGCGTAGCACAGCTTCATTCGCTCCACCATGTGCCGGCCCCCACAATGCAGCTATACCAGACGCGATACAGGCAAATGGATTAGCCTGCGAGCTACCTGCCAAGCGCACTGTGGAGGTGCTCGCATTTTGCTCATGATCAGCGTGCAAAATAAAAATCAAATCCAATGCCTGTTCGGCTATCGGATCAACCTGGTAAGTTTCTGTGGGCATCGAAAACATCATGTGTAACAGATTACCCGTATAGCTAAGTGAATTATCAGGATAAACAAAAGGTTCACCAATACTGTGTTTATAACAACCCGCGGCAATGGTGGGCATTTTAGCAATCAAACGGTGCGCGGCAATTTCGCGATGCTGTGGGTTGTAAATGTCGGTGGAGTCATGGTAAAAAGCTGACAGTGAACCCACGACACCAATCATAATCGCCATTGGGTGTGCGTCGTGGTAAAAGCCATCGTAAAAACGTTTGAGGCCTTCGTTGAACATACTATGACGTGAAATGATTTTCGTAAAGTCAGCGCTTTGTTGAGTTAATGGTAACTCGCCATACATCAGTAAATAAGCAACTTCCATAAAGTTACTATGTTCGGCAAGCTGCTCGATGGGATAACCACGATAATATAATTCGCCTTTTTCACCGTCAATATAGGTTATCGTACTTCGGCAACTAGCGGTGACCTGATATCCGGGATCGTAAGTAAAATAATTCAATGATTGGTATATACGACTAATATCAAAAACTGCTGGCCCATAGGTACCGTGTTGTATTGGCAGTTCAATGCTTTTACCTGAGGCTGAATCAGTGACGATGATTTTATTGTCCATTTTCGAATCCTCCAGACTGAGGGCTGTCTTCAAAATTACTTCACATTTCTACTTTACGCTTACTTATTTTAGTTGCATTGCGTACATGGGTGTAGGTAAATGGCCAGAGCAGGATAGATATTTGCTCATCGATAACTGCTCAAGCGTCGCCTAAAGCGCCTACTTTTGGTATACTACTTACGGGCGTTCTGAACTAATGCAATATCTGCTCATGGTGATATTGCTACAAGGTCACACTTCAGCGTCAATAAAACAACCCAAAATGTAGTCAGTGTTAATTTTACGGTTTTCCACTTTTTTAATAATAGTTGCGTCTAGATAAAAGCGCCAGCTGAAGATCTATTTTGCGATCTCTTTTTTTAACAAATGCTTTTGTGAGCAAGCCATATCAATTCTGGCATCTTTCGTGTTAGTGACTGAGAGCTGCTATTTATTTGCGGCTTGTATCAAAAAACACCTGATTTTGGATAAATCATGCGCACAGTTTGACCTGCCAACAGAAAAAAGGGTCAGGCCTGCAGTATTGCAATTATAAAATATATTCACTATACTTATATTATGGCACGCAAACCACGACTACACATTCCTGGCGGTCTTTACCATGTCACGTTGAAAGGCAATGGTGGAGACGATATTTTCTTTGATAAAGAAGATAGATATCATTTTTATCTATTATTACAAGAGGGTGTTGCTCGTTTTGGCCATCGTATTCACGGCTTTTGTTTGATGAATAACCATATTCATCTAGCGATTCAGGTTGCTGATGAACCTTTGTCTAAGATTATGCAAAACATTTCCTTTCGCTATACGCGTTGGATAAATAAGAAACAGCAACGGATTGGTCACTTGTTTCAAGGGCGCTATAATGCGATTATAGTTGAATCTGAGAGTTATCTACTTGAGTTGGTACGCTATATTCATTTAAACCCAGTGCGTGCTAAGTTGGTGAGAAAACCAGCTAGATACCAATGGAGTAGTCACAATGCTTATTTAGGAAATGAGGTTTTGCCTTGGCTAACTGTGGATTGGTTGCTTAGTCAATTGGCAAAAAGAGAGAAAACAGCGCGTAAACGATATGAACAATTTGTAAACGATGGAATCAATGAAGGTTATCGTGAGGAGTTTCATAAAGGGAGTAGAGATAATCGTGTGTTGGGGGATGACTCATTCATTGAACGAGTGACAGGCGAGAAAAAAGAAAAATCAAAACCTGAAATAACACTATCTGAGCTATCAAAGCGCTTTTGCTTGTTAAATGAATTGGAAGAAAAGGAATTGGTTGGCCCCTCACGATTGAGGCGGGTAACAGAGTTACGATCAATCTTTGCTTGGGTGGCAAATAGCTTGGAGATTGCTTCGTTAGAAGCGCTCGGAGAATTTTTACACCGTGATGCGACAACGCTGAGTCGTGCAGTCAGCCGAGTGAAAGAGAACAGAAGAAATGATGAGAGGGCTAGAGGCAAGTTGGATAAGTTAAAGAGTACACTAACACGGGCCTGACGCTGTGATGACATTGTGAGGCCTGTCACTGTTACTTGTGGATGAGGGAGGGCAGGCTTGCCTGCTCTCTACCCTACCTTTTGGTTCCGTATTGTGAATTAATCACAGGTTTTAAAAAATCAATTTATTAGGCTTGGAATGCCGTGGCTGCGCTCCGCTTACGGCTGGCATGTAATCCGAGCACACCTAATCCAACCAACATCATTATCCAAGTACTTAACTCGGGCACTGGTGTTAGAATCTTGTCACTCCCGCCACCATCAAATCCTCGCATTCGAATGGCTAATGAACCAAAGTCTTCAAGCGTCACGGTATCTAGGTTAGTCCCAGCAAGTATAAAGGAAAATGTATCCATATCACCTGCCGCGATACCTCCAGATGGATTCCCGCCACCGAGCCATTGTCCACCAGTGGCGCTAGCGCCAATATCGAAGTCCCCAAATGGGCTTGCTTGAATCGTATCCATAAATGATGTTCCACCCATCAACGCAAAATTACTATTACTGCTACTGAACGTTGTAATATTGCTTACCCAATCCTGTGGATTTTCAAAGGCAAATGCTGTCAGATATCCTCCATTATCAACCGGAGATGTATTAGTAAGCTCCAATGTAAGCTCAAAAATAGATGAGTCATAGGATGCTTGCACATCAACACTGCCCAATCCCTCGATACCGGTGACCGCTAAACTGGGCTGTATTGATGCGCCTAACATCGCCAAACCCGAAATCAACATTACGCTAGATTTTTTCATTTTTAATCCCTTCCATATTAATTATTAATTATTAATTTTTGTGTTTTGGATTTTTAAAAATGCTCTCCCAAACAATTTATAATGTAGTTTGGCCCTAGACAAATGTCAACTGGACAGCCACGACTATCAAGTTTAGCAAAAACTATGACTGAATATGAGGTCTCAACTATTGAATTTAGTAGTAGTAGTAGATGACAGCCTTGATTAAAATCCTTAAAATTAGTTTTGACAAGGGTGTTGCTCGTTTTAGCCATCGTATTCACAGCTTTTGTTTGATGAACAGCCATATTCATCTAGCGATCCAGGTTGCTGACGATTCTTTATTTAAGATTGTGCAAAACATTTCCTTTCGTTATCGCGTTGGATAAAGTTGGATAAATAAGAAGCAGCAACGAATTGGTCACTTGCTTCAAGGGCGCTATAAAGCGATTATAGTCGAATTTGAGAATTATTTATTTGAGTTGGTGCGCTATATTCACTTAATTCCTGTGCGTACCAAATTGATGAGAAAAATTGCTCGATTCCAATGGAGTAGTCACAATGCCTATCTAAGAATTTAAGTTGTACATTGGCTAACCGTGGATTGGTTGCTTAGTCAGTTGGTAAAAAGAGAGATTACAGCGGGTAAAAAGCGCATTAGCGCAGGCCTGACACCGAGACCTAGACGCCGAGACCTAGGCACCGAGAAATGGGACTACTGAGATTGTATGATGCTTGGAATATAATATATGTTATATCGAATAAAAACAGAAATTTATCGAGTCAGAGAATTCATTTCACGGTCACGAAATAACGGCTTGAGTTTACCTTATATATTATTTTTTCATTCCCCCCGTCTGTTAGTTAGTATGGTATACATTAAACTAGCGAAACGGATTAATGACAGATTACTTTCTGTAACAATTAATAAATTTCTTATTAATTCATTCCATAAGAAACATAGCAATGAAGGTGGCGGACATTTTTATGTCATTGTGATGCCCAATACGTTACACTTTCTAATACCTTGTTTAGAGTTGTTGCCACCTGAAGAGACAGTGTATCTTGTTTTTAATGGGGCTAAAAGCTGGGAGCAAGAATTGTTATTAAAAGAGTTTGAGGATCGGCCAGGGCTAAATCTTTTTACTTTACCTCATTCAAGTATAAATCATGGCGAAGTCATCAATTTGTTTTTATATGCGAATGAAAATAATTTTGGCATCATTGATCATGACCTCTATATTTTTAAACCGGAAATTTTTAAAGAACTGACTTTTAAAAGCGATCAGTGTATGAAAGCTATTTTTCAGGGAGAGAATCGTTTTAGCGGTATGCAATATCCACATACTTTTTTTCTCTATTTTAATACTCCGCAATTGAAGAAAGTTATGGTGCAATATGATGTTGATGCGCGTGTTTATAAAAAGGTGTCTCTAGATGTTGAATCTAAGCTTGCTGAAATAGGCTTGTTAAATGGTAGGTTTATCAAAGATTATATTAATTATTATGATACCTTGCATGTTATGTTGGGACTATCTTATGCTGAAAGTTTGGAAGTAGACTATCTTGATACTGATGCTGTCTATCATCTAGGTGGAACAAGCATGGGGTCACAATACGCAAAAGATTTATCGCATATGTACATTAGTATGTGTTTTCTGGAATCCTTAAATCATCCACTAGTAATGGAGAAGTATTTGCCTTACTTGGCACCTTTCACTTCTTCAGAACAGATCAGACAAAAACTTGCGCCGACGCCTGATGTGGTACACATGAAAAACACCCTGCATACTATCCTATCATTGATTCAAAATCAGGGTTTGAAAAAAAGTGAAAATTTGTTGTAGCATCATAACGCGCAAGCCATGAGCATAGATGACGAATAAATGTATTTAGTTGTCTGCTATTATAAATGAGGAACAGAAGGGAAACGGGCAGGCCTGGAAAGAAAGAGAGCTAGATTATCTCACCCTGACGGCGTGTTTTATTGATTACAGAAACCAGAAGTATTAAAACTATAGAGTATTAATTATGGCATTCAGTGAGTTTGAGCTAAAGAAAAATGAAAAGGCAATAAATGCTTTCTTAGAAAAGAATCGTCCTCCTCCTCATGTTAGAAAGGAGTTAGATATTGGATATCGCGTAAAAGATCAAAGCATAGAGATTGTTGAAATTCGGCCGCGTTGGGATAATCCATCAGAAATTATAGAGCATCCGTGTGCAAAAGCTACCTACGTAAAAAAACAAAAGATTTGGAAAATTTACTGGCAACGAGCTGACTTAAAATGGCACAAATATGATCCACACCCTGAGGTAGCTACCTTAGAGGATTTTTTAAAAATTGTAGAAACAGATAGTCATTCCTGTTTTTTTGGCTAAATCCTTAACAATGTATAAATGATAATCAATATATTTTTTTAAGGGCACCTCCGGAAGGAGGTACCCTTCAATGGGTTTAAAATTTATAGCCAACAAATAGCCACATGTTGTTGACGATAACATGAGGTCTTATTGTTGTTTCTCCCATCTTTGTTTTTTAATATATAATGAACAGTGTTCTATTGAAGCAATATCAATGCTTGCTCAATAGCAGAGTCACTACCAGTAACTCTGTCATCCAAACTAAATGTCGAAACATTTATGTTGGGTTGAATGCCGATAGCTTCGTGACTAATACCATTGTGGTCTAAATAGATTTCATTAGATAAACTTACCATCCAACCATTCGGTAACACTTTTTCCAACATATCAGAAAAAATTCCTTGTGTTGCTTCCCCGATGTGCGTTGTATTTGGTATTGCGCGCATGGCGAGTGCAAATACTTCTGCAGCACTTGCGGTTTGTTGACTTGTTATTATCACAATTGGTTTAGAATATGATGGTCCTTCTGTCGGGATAAGATAAATATCTTGTTTTGTGCAATTTTCTTCCAGACAGCTGGTGGTTTTGCTGAAAGCCAGGCGTTTCTGGTCAGTAAAATTGCTAGCAATGCTTAGGGCAACTTCATCATAGCCACCTGAATTGGAGCGTAAATCAATGATAAGCCCTCTGGTATTATCAAGATCAGTTAAAACTTCTTCGGTAAGTATATTGGCAACATTTATCTCTTCTTCAACAGTCGCATTGGGCTGTGGCCCAAATCCTTCAAAATTTTGAATGGCAAAATATCCAATGTTTTCTCTTATCGTTCCCCATTGCATCCAAAAATCGTTAGGTCCACCTTTGTGTTTTAGTTCACCCTCATCAATATAAGTTGTTAAGATCTCCGTGAAGCGAACAAATTGACTGTAAACATAATTATTAAAATCCTCATACGTATCTTGTGCTGCAAATTCTTCTTGAAGCATATGCTCGAATGTTGAGCGAGTTGATACGAATTCTTGCTCTCCATTTGAAAGCACGACGTGAGCATCATTTAACGGGGTAATCATTTTACTGAAGCGCTCAAACAAAGCTGCATCGCTCATAGTAGGATTTAAGTCTTGTATAAAGTCGTCATATTGGTCAGCCCAATTGACATTCCGTGTGTTAAAAAATGCATAATAATCATTAAAGTTATGCCAAAAATGGTTAAAGACTTCATTCACATCTGCATTTTTATTCGATAAGTTTTCACACTGAATTGGTAATTGATCCAGTTTTTGAAATAAAATCGGGAATTGCTGGTTATTATCTTGTGATTGGATTTGAAATTGAGACTGATCATCAGCGACTTCTATCAACTCTAAGCTATCTAAAAATACAGTTGTAAATGGTTCGTCTACTTGTAAGCAAGTGGCTTTGGTGAATTGGTATAGAGATAAATCATAGTCATTAATTACGACAATATCTCCATAAGCTTTACGTTCCCAAATACCATTCAGCGATAATAATTGTTCC
This sequence comes from uncultured Ectothiorhodospiraceae bacterium, assembly GCA_945787715.1. Taxonomy (GTDB): domain Bacteria; phylum Pseudomonadota; class Gammaproteobacteria; order S012-40; family S012-40; genus CALZJE01. Next base: position 9,008 of record CALZJE010000043.1, read on the forward strand.
TCTTTTTCTGTCTCTGGTTCTCTTAAATCAGAGTTTTTCGCTTCATCACAAGCGATGAGTAATATACACAATGGAAACAGACACAAAAAATTATGTCGCAGTCTGAAATAACCATTATTGCGCTTAGCCATAAGAAAATCCTTTGTATTGTAGTATTGTCAACAGAAATTTAAGAGTGTGAGAGTTCCAATTGCTGAACGATTTCTTCGACAAATTCAGCAAATTTTTTTGATTGCTTGTTTCGTTGTTTCTCAATGTTGCCGTAGAATGGCCAAGTATGAAATTTGCGTTTTATCTTCTCTTGCGAACTCAGGTCTGACGATAGTGTCAGTTCCGTAGTAGTTTCATTGTTTTGAAAAAACACAAAGCCCAGCATTTTATCGAACAGTAGAGGTGGAACGGCTATCCCCAATAATGACACGGTTGTCCACAACGCTTGTTCTTGTGGGCCGACATAATCAGTTTCTAAAACGTTTATTACGATCGCTTGTTGTGATGGATTATTGCAGTGAGTAAGTTTTATGGAATCGGCATTGTTATTATATTGCTCGATTAAGTTCTTGAGAGAATTATTAAATGCAGCTTGAGTTTTCTCGTCAATTATATCGGCATATTCCAAGCAAACACCTAGTTGAGAGTTTTGAATGTTACTCTCAAGCACCAACTTTTTTGTCGCACAAGCTTGTAAAATTATGGCCAAAAGTATAATTATTATTGGATTGACTATTTTTTTCATTGTATCTATTTCCTTTCAGTGAATAACATGGAAATAGTTTATGGATTGTTAGTGAATTAATCTGTGGTGTTTTTGTATTAAAAGTGTAAAGAAATGTAACAATAAAGTGAGAGTCAGGCTAAATATTTTACTAAGAGGAAGTTAACCCACAATTTTAGCTTACGTTGAATTCATAAGCGTTTAAAACTGTTAAATTAAACAATCAGCATGGTGATATAGGAGAGCTAATTCTTTAAATTTGAGGTTTAAAATACACGCCACAAACGCCGTTTTCTCAGTGGGTAGCGTTGTTGTTTTAATGCATATGCAATAGGAATTTTCACATCCGCTAATACCGTATCTGAGTTACGTGGACGTAACTCGTATATCAAATCTGACTTCGAGTTGAATTGAGTATTTAAATTACCCCTGGTAGCTTTTAGCCAACATTTTAACGGTTGATTGTGAGTTCGGATATGAAGGCAATAATCTCCCATAATTGAACTTTGCCAGCTAAATCTCAGGATTACAGCACAGGCTGCCTCTCCACGAGGCTTAATACAACGTTTTGGTTTGGCCGTTAACAGATAAGATTCCGTCGCACCAACGACTGAGAATAAGAGGCAAAAAAGAAGAACCGAAATTCTTATAATATAATTCAATGAGAAGTATTTGTTTGGGGAGAAATTCCGGTAAGATTTAGTTAAATTCATAACCCAATCCTAGAAAAATACTTACACGGTTTTGCTTATCTACCAAGGGGCTATTAGCAATACTTTCCGAAAAGTGATCATAACGTAGGGTGGCAGTAATAACCCAGGATTCCCTCCATTGGTAATTCAATTCAGTATCGAGGAAATAATCAATGCCATCGTGAGCTACATAATTTGGACGGTCAGTTTGTGTTTCATTTGCACGCACTGAATAATAGTAGTCAAGCAACTTCTCACTCTTATACACCATGCCAACCGATGATTGTAACTCCCAAAATCCTTTATTAATACTCGGTGGTGCATAGGCCAGTTCGACTAAATAACCGTTATGGACATTTGTAACATCATAAACTGCCTGTGATCTAACATCACCATAGTTTGTTACAAAATATGCTTCGATGCCACCAGCGAACGAAATGTTTCGATCTACTACATTAGATGAATCTTCTGTTGATATGAAATTAAAATAAAAGCTATCAAATATTGGCTGAACTATTGCGCTTAAAGCCACATTGTTTTTTTCGTAAAGGTTAAACCCGAGCAAACCGTCATCAAAAAATAATCGTTCTCCATAATATGAAAGATCAAATTTAAAAAATAGTGGATAATAGTTTGGTGCATCGGAATCTTTAATAACGCTTGGGCTATAAAGCGTACCAGCATAGAGGCGAACATCCCAAGCTGATGGTGAATTATCAGTGTCTGGTTCAGCTGCACTACTCGTGTAAATAGGGCACAGCAGTAGAAACAGACAAACATACGTTATGCGCCGAATAGACATTAATGACTACCGAAAGTTGATTTGTAATTAAAATACATAAATGAAAGATGTTTTGTTACTTAGCCTGATGATACACAATTATTGGGATCAATATTGTAAAAATTTGTAACAAATTGTATTAATTTTTGTAAAAAAGTTGATAAGTTAACGTGAAACTACATTTTTCAGCCTTACAATAAAGTCGAATATTTATTCAAACTATTGACCTATTTAGGCCACTCTAGAATAAATCTTGCGCCCCCAAGTGGAGATTCAACAATGCTCACTTTACCTTGATGCCATTCCATAATGCGCTTGACAATGGCAAGCCCCAAACCAACACCACCCGAACTTCGGTCACGGCTGTTATCCAAACGGGTAAATGCCTCAAATACTTTTTTTCTATCGTTTTCTGCGATGCCCTGTCCATCATCGTCTATCCAAATAACATTGACTTTATCCCTATCTTTAAATGTCACAGAAATTTCATTTTTTGAATAACGTGCAGCATTGCGCAGTAGATTACTTAATGCTCTAGCCATAGAGTGAGGTTCTATCGCAACATTACAATCCTTGTCGATTACTTCTGAGTTTACTGTAAAATTTAATGCCGGAAAATCTTGCTTAATCTCATCGACAACATCATTTAGCCAATGAACTATCTTGATTTCAAGAGTTTTAGGTTCTGCATGCACTTGTTCTAAACGAGCGTATGCAAGCATTTCTCGAGTAAGTTCTTCCAGTTCATTGACGTCTTTTCCCATACCCTTTAAATAGCGTAGTTTATCTCCTTCATTCTCGGAGGAGTAGAGCATTTCTAAGCTGAATTTTAATCGGGAAATTGGGGTGCGTAGTTCGTGAGAGACTGCATTAGTGAGCTCATTTTGTGTTTTAATCAAGGTTTGTATTCGATCAGCCATATTATTAAATGTATTGGCTAACATTGATAAGCTTGACGTATTTGAAACTTGCACACGTGTTTCTAGTGAACCTTCGCCAAATTGAGATGCTGCCAGATTGAGAATCTTAACACTTCGCCATAGTGGCCAAATCCAGAGTAAAAGCACTGCAGCAAGTATCAAGTAAAATATTAACGCAAAAAATAATTCGAATTGACTTCCACTTTCCAGTCGCTTTATAGGGCCTAAGTTAATCATCTGAGCTGAGTTGCGAATTTGTTTAATGTAGTTTTCGCCTTCTGCACTGACCAGGATAATAATCTTTCCGCTCATTAGTGCTTTCTGAGTCTCAATATCCAATTGAACATCGTCGAGTTGTTCAAGTTGGAGATTTTCAAGAGTCTCTTCTGCGGTAGTGTTCAGGTAACTTTGCCATTGAGAAACGGGAAGCGTTGACAATTGATATTCGACTAGATGTAAAACTTTTTCATAAGGTGTGGATGAGACATCCTCCATTTGAGTGGTGTTATATGCATCGAACAATTTGTCCAAACTCCAACCAACGCCAATAAAGGTTAATACCACTAGTAAATAAAGACGAAGAAATAGATTGCGCATTGCGACTATTTATCCCAAGCATCTTCAACAAAAAGGTAGCCTTTACCCCAAATAGTTTTAATTCGATAAGGCTCTTGGGTATCATCGCCGAGTTTTTTACGCAAGCGGGAAATGCGGATATCAACCGATCGATCCTGTCCATCATAGGCTACGCCACGTATGCTTGAGAGTATTTCATCACGATTCAATACCTGACCGGCATGGGATGCCAACAATAAAAGTAATTGAAATTCATTACTCGTGAGGCTTATTTTTTGCTCATTTAAAAATACGGTCTGCGTGCTGGCATTAATACTGAGTGCACCGAACTTCAATGTGCGATTGCTTTTAGAAGTATCGGTAATTTCATCGCTGCTCATATCGTTAAAACGTCGTAACAAGGCTTTAATGCGAGCTAAGAGCACCCTCGGCTCTATCGGTTTAACCACATAATCATCAGCGCCTAATTCCAATCCAACAATTTGGTCAATATCATCTTCTTTTGCTGTCAACATCAATATTGGATTTTGAAATATTGGCCTAAGTCGACGGCACACTTCCAATCCATCTATCCCAGGTAGCATAATATCCAATATAAGCAAATTAGGCTTGAATTCCGTAACTTTATGTAGTGCGAGATCGCCACGATGCTCAATCTCCACCTCCATGCCCTGTTGTTGCAAATATTCTTGTGTCAATGCAGCAAGCCTTACATCGTCTTCTACTAAAAGAATTTTGGTCATTTGAGTATATTAGTGTTTAGTTGTAGTGATAATAATTTGTAACTGATCTGAGTCATTCAGGTAAATTTGCTAATAATGGTGCTAGGAATGGTTAAGTGTAAATAGTTGCGACGCATTGAGCAACTTTTCATCTTGGTTGCCTCTCTGATTTTAAGATATGTAAAGAGTACCTATGAGTTATCCAGGGAGTTTATCAACTACCGCATTTATCGCATTCATTCAATACAAACATTATGCGCTCCTACGAAAGTGTTATGAAAATTAAGCTATGTAACTATAGGGAATTTTTAGGTGATGAGTATGAGTATTTGTATTCGAGCATTCACTTTTAATTTCGATGAGGATGGACTTTAAACTTCAGGTTGTGTCAATGGAAGCCAGATACGAAAACGTGTACCGCGTCCAATTTCACTATCAACTTCAATACGGCCATTATGTTTTTCAATAATTCCATAGGTAAGTGATAATCCTAAACCTGTACCTTTTCCCACTTCTTTAGTCGTAAAGAACGGATCGAAGATTCGCTTCATGTCTTTTTTATCAATGCCGCAACCAGTGTCTTCGATTTCAATCCAGGCTTGGTTCTTACTACTACCAGTGCGTATATATATTTCTCCTTTCGTCTCGATGGCATGCCCGGCATTGACTAGCAGATTCATAAATACTTGATTCAACCGTGAGGCGATACAATTTAGGTGTGGTACTTCACCATATTCCTTGATAATTTCAGCTTTATATTTAAAATCGTTGTGAACAATGTTGAGTGTACTATCGAGACCTTTATGAATATCAGCCATATCCCAGGTCTCTTCATCAACATGCGAGAAGTCTTTTAAATCTTGAACGATCTGTTTTACTCGGTTGACGCCTTCTAGCGACTCTTTGATGATGTCTTGCATATCCTGCATTAAAAAATCCAAATCAATCGTGTCTTTTAATGATTGTAGTGCCACTTTTTCTTCACTTGCTGGTAGTTGTTTCTCTAAGCTCTGGTAGCTGTCAAGTAACTGCATCAGATCTTCGAGATTGCCTCTCATTGTTGTGATATTAGAGCTAACAAAACCAACCGGATTATTGATCTCATGGGCAATCCCCGCTGCTAGTTGTCCGATGGATGCCATCTTTTCTGAATGTAGCAGCTGTTCTTGTGTCTCTTTTAATTCTTTATTGGCTTCCTGTAGTTCGGTATATTGTTGCCGAAGTAGTTGTTCGGACTGTTTGCGTTTAGAAATGTCCCGAACGGTTGCGTGTAACACAGAACGGCCATCCAACTGCATGGCTGTCAGCAAAACTTCGGCTGGAAAGTCTTGACCATTACTACGGCGATGGATCCATTCAAAAAATAGTGTTCCTTTTTCTACAGCCTCAGCAATTTTCTGGTTGGCTGTATCAAATGAAGCAACCCCATCAGCTTGAGTGGGTGGTGAAAAGTCGGCAGGATGTTTACTACAAAATTCATCACGAGTGTCAAAGCAAAAAATTTTCAGGGTCGCTTTGTTACAGTCAAAAAAGCCGTTCTCGTCTAACAGCATCATAGCATCTTCGGTAGAATCAAAAATAGTGCGAAATTTTTGTTCAGATTCGCGCAATAATGATTCGGTTCGTTTTTGTTCGGTAACATCTACATGGGTACCAACAAAACGCACAGGCTTGCCCATTTTATCGCGTACTGTAGATCCACGAGAAAGAATATCTACATATGTTCCATTTTTATGACACATACGAAATTCGACTCGATACTCAGGTATTTTATCTTGTAGATAGCCTTCTACCGCTTGCATTGCTCGTGCAAGGTCGTTAGGGTGAATGTTTCCGGACCAGGTTTCTAATGTGTTATCCAGCTCATCTTCCTTATAGCCTAACATTAGTTTCCAACGCTGAGAAAAATAGACTTCGTTAGTAATCAGATTCCAATCCCACAATCCGTCATTACTGCCACGTATTGCCAGGTCATATCGTTCTTCACTGCGTTTGAGCGCAGCTTCAAATTCCTGACGCAGGCTTATGTCACGTACTGCACCGATGAAGACTGTTTCATCATCAATCTTGGCCTTGCTAATTGCTAGCTCAATGGGGACAGTATGACCTTCCTTGTGCTGACCCATGACCTGACGGGGACCCACACCAATTATCTTACCCTGGTTTGTGCGGCTATATTCCGAAAGGTACTCGTCATGTTGTTCTCGATCAGGTGAGGGCATTAGCAAACTGACATTTTTACCCGTAATCTCATCCGGGTAGTAACCGAAAATCTCTGTCGCCGCTGGATTGAAGCTCTTAATTGTGCCTAAGGAATCAATCGTAATCAGGCCATCTATCAGATTGTCGAAAATAACCTTGATAAGTTCTTTGGTGTTATTGTCTGTCATTCGCAAGATCCTAATGGGAATATGTTAGCCATGGCGATTTCTCTAAAAACCATTGTTTAATTCAGTAAAAAAAGCTCGATATTCTTATATCGGTAGAAGATGCAAGTACTTGTGCATGGATAGATAAATAGCGAAATATAAGTCATCATTATTAGAAACTTAGAAAATATTTATCTGGGATATCAGCCAACAAGTATTTGATGTTGTTTGATTATTGTTCTATCACAAGGAGTTTCATGAGAAAAGGATTGATACACAGCAGTGTCAAGCAATAACCTTGTATGATGATAATGATGATCTGTAATGTTAGGTTATTATTCCGCCGTTTTTTTGGTAGGTAATGAATTGATATGCGAAATGTTGAGTGATTTTGTGTACTGAACTTTGAACGTAATTAGCTATTTATAATCACACCATAAAGATTGCTTGGTAATAAATTGGTGGTGGCGCCAATCAGCTTGAGTGATAATGTTCATAACGTAGTAGTGAGTGTTGGTTGGGGATTTACAATACCTTCAGGGCGTTATAGTTAACGTTCAATTTTTAACAAAAAATTTACAAAGGTAAATTTGCAATTAAGATGTATGTGGCCATGTGCGGTTTATTTTTCAATAGTTATATTAATGGATTTGTGTTAGCTGATATCTTGTCGGCAGGCACTGATGAATGGAATTTTCGATGAAGCGTGTTGTTGTGGTGTTCGTGGTGTTGTCTTTGTGTATCGCTGCACTAACTCTAGTGCTCGCGCTTAGACAAGATGACAATCCTGTCTATGTTACCGCTCCAGTTGAGCTCCGGGATATAGTAATTACTGTTTCAGCCATGGGTACAATTAAACCTGTTGGCGTTGTTGATGTTGGTTCGCAATTGTCAGGGCAGATTGCTGAACTCCGGGTGGACTTTAATGATGAAGTGCGGCAAGGAGACATGCTGGCACGTTTAGATGCCCAGACTTATGAAGCGAGGGTGCGTGCTGCAACAGCAGGATTAGAGCTATCCCACGCAACTGTAGCGGTGCAACAAGCCGCCTTGGAAAAGGCTAAAGCTGAGCTGACGAGTAAGGTCGCCTCTCAATCTGCCGCTGATGCGCACATGTCACATGCCCGTGCGGTATTAGAAGAAGCTACGACTAATTTGCAGCGTTTAACCGCCTTACAGGCAAAGAATTTAGTCACAGAAAGTCAAGCCATCAGTGCGGCAACGGCGAAAACCTCTGCACAAGCGGAAGTGCTTTCAGCACAGGCGGCAAAGGCAATAGCGGCGGCTTCAGTGCAAAGTGCAAAAGCCTCTGTGCGCATGGCACAAGCTCAACTTCGTCATGCTGAAGCAGAATTGAAACAACACCGTGCAGCACTTGATCAAGCAAAATTGGAGCTTGAACGCACCACGATTTATGCGCCTATTGATGGTGTTATTGTGGGTCGTAATGTTGACATGGGGCAGACGGTTGCGGCGAGTTTGGAAGCACCTACTTTATTCACTATTGCTAAAGATTTGCACCAAATGGAGGTGCATGCATTGGTCGATGAGGCGGATATCGGTCGTCTTCGTGTTGGCCAAGCTGCAATATTTAAGGTGGATGCTTTTCCACAACGCCAATTTAACGGGCAAATAACACAGATACGTAAATCCCCTCAGGCCGTCCAAAATGTGGTGACCTATACGGCTTTGATTTCAGCAGAAAACGCACAACTCCAGATGTTGCCGGGAATGACTGCATATATTCACATCATGATTGATGGCGCTCAGAACGTACTTGCCATTGCTAATGAAGCGCTACGTTTCCATCCCAGTGGACAATCACAAAATATGGCACCAACCATGAACGCTAATGCAGTGGGCTGGGTATTGGACGAGAACGGAGACCCTAAGCCGGTAGAAATTCAACGTGGGCTTAGCGATGAAAATTACACACAAGTGGTTTCCGGTTCTTTGCTCAAAGGACAACAAGTTATTGTGCGTGCAGCGCCACAGCCAAAAGATCGCGCTTGGTTTGGGATTCGCTTTAATTAAGTGCGAAGTAATGATATGTCCGAACCCTTAATTCAGCTTTTCAATCTCAGTAAAAAATACTCGGTGGGCGAAGTTTTCGTCGAAGCTTTGCGGGGTATCAGTTTAGTTATTAATCGAGGAGAATGGGTCGCGATTGTCGGCGCATCAGGATCAGGTAAATCAACTTTACTGCATTTGATGGGCTTGCTCGATAGCCCATCTGCAGGGCGTTATCTGCTGGATAGCCATGACGCAACAGGTTTAAGTAACGATGCCCGTGCCACCATAAGAAATAAAAAAATTGGTTTTGTATTGCAAAATGCCAATTTACTTGCACGCCATACTGCGATTGAAAACGTTGAATTACCGCTAATCTATGACGGTGTCTCAGCGAAGCTACGTCGTGAACGCGCTACTGCAGCGTTAACCACGGTGGGTCTAGCACATCGTTTTGATCACTGGCCCCAACAACTCTCAGGAGGCGAGCAACAACGCGTCGCGCTTGCTCGAGCGCTGGTTAATAATCCAACTTTAATCCTTGCTGATGAACCGACCGGCGCGTTAGACAGCCGCACGGGTGGCGAGATCATAGCGTTGCTGCAACATCTCCACCGCATGGGCCATACCATTATCATGGTGACACACGATCCTAACGTCGCACAGCATGCTACAAGAATTCTATCTATTGGAGATGGGCAGCTTGTTAGTGACGAAGTCGTTGCTGAAACGATGAATGGGACCGCGCGTGATACACAACGAGTAACGGATGAGTCAAGGGTAAGCCAATGACGATCTTTCAAGCCATAAAGCTTGCATTTAGGGGATTAAAAGCAAACCCATTGCGAAGTGTGTTAACCATGCTGGGAATTATTGTCGGTGTTGCGGCAGTTATTACCATGATCGCAGCGGGCAGCGGCGCGCAACTTCAAGTCAAGGAACGATTTCAGAGTCTCGGGACGAATCTAATACTTGTGGTTCCCGGCTCGCAACAGGTCAGCGGTACACGCTTGAATACAGGTTCTCGCCACACTTTAACAGAGGAAGATGCAGTTTCGCTGCGGCGAGAAATTTCTGCTGTTTCACTAGCAGCACCAGCTGTCTCCGGTAGTGTGCGAGCTGTACGAGGCAATCTTAATCAGTTAACAACAGTTACCGGTGTGACGCCGGCTTTTTTGCAAGCACGAGAATGGAAACTGGCTTCAGGAAGACTCTTTTATCGTGAAGAAATCGATACTGCGGGAAAAGTAGCGCTACTGGGTGCGACTGTCAAAGAACAACTATTTGGTAGGGATAATCCGCTTGGACAGACGCTAAGGCTTAATAATATTCCCTTTACGGTAGTAGGATTGCTGCAGCCGAAAGGGCAGGGTGCCACTGGTGAGGATCAAGACAATGTGATCCTTATTCCATTAACATCTGCGAAAATGCGCTTACTTTCTGGTAAGCATAATATCAATCGACGTGCAGTGGATATGATTGTGGTTAAAGTGGCTGAAGAGGATGATCTGCTGATCGCAGAACAGCAAATCACAGAGACATTGCGACGTCGCCATCGGCTTGAAAGCGAGGATGAAAACGACTTTAAGGTAAAAAATTTAGCAGAACTTCTGGCTGCCAGGGCGGATTCGTCGCAAACAATCAGTATGTTTCTCGCTGCGGTAGCGTCAGTGTCACTAATTGTGGGTGGGATTAGTATTATGAATATAATGTTGGTCTCCGTGACAGAGCGGACACGGGAAATAGGCTTGCGTCTCGCAGTGGGTGCGCGGCGTCGCGATATACGTATGCAGTTTTTAATCGAAGCAATGACCTTGACGACGTTAGGCGGATTCTTAGGCATTATAGTAGGCACATTGGCTGCCACCGGTTTTGCCCACTGGGCTGGTTGGCCTATGTTGATTACCCCATTGGCTATCTCGCTGGCACTGGCTTGTTCTACGATATTGGGTGTTTTTTTTGGATTGTACCCAGCCTACAAAGCGTCTCAGCTAGATCCGATCTTAGCGCTGCGTTTTGAGTAACACCATACGCTTGTGAGAAATGTTGGTTATCTAAAAACGGCAAAATGTTAAGGTGTTAGATATTTGTACAGCTGCAGGATTTTGGGCTGTTACGAGGTCACGCGAGGTTTTGTTGTCAGTGAAAACGCGGCCCGTAGGCCACGTCGCATACCAGTTATATACAGAAAAGATTATGAGCAGGGATCGTCTGCTGAACCTGGTGCAGCAGTGGAAGTGCTCACTGTATTACCATTAATCAATTGTGTAAATGTGCCTGCACTCGTTGTTGTAGAAAAATTCTGACAGAGTGATCCATCTTCATTAAAGCTTTGAGTAAAGGATGTACCATTACCGCTAAATGAAAAAAACGAGTTGAAGCCAAAATTTCCAAACCCTTGAGTGCTATTTACCGTGTTTGTATTAGTAAAGCTGAACGAATTTTGAGCAAAAGCCGCCCCTGTAAATAGCATAGATAAAGCAACCCCAAAAACTAAATTCCTTGTTTTCATAATATAATCTCTCTCATGTTTTACCGCCTACGATGGCAGCAGTTAGTAAACAAGATATATGTCGTTTAGTCAACAGTTGAAAGCCCTAGAGTACTCAATAAAAATACCCGAAAATTTATACCTTTTCTCTAAGTTCAGTTGTCAGTAGGTATGGAGTTTTAATTGAAATGACAGTTCACTTTATCTACTATAAATCTGACATTTAATTTCTCTCGGCCCTCCCTATAAAAACAGGAAGTTGCTATGTTGAGATCTTCGCTATATTATTGTTTAGATTAATATTAACTAACAAACAAGGGAATGTACTTATGGCCGCTTTTCCATTACCAAATGTTCAAGGATTTAACTTTATTGAAGATGGCGTGATTGCAAATCTTGATAAAGTAAAAAAACAAACAGGCGATCGTGAGTGGAATAATTTATTAGCGTGTATTCTTTCAGATGGAGATAAACTTTTTTCTACCACTAGAGGAGGCCGAAATCATCCTGTACAAACAGAATCATTGCGGGTTGATTACCAAGGTGAAGCAAGAGAAAGTACACACGCAAATCAGCAAGCGCAAATAGGAGGAGCGGATAGATATGAACGGAAAAAGGGCGAGTCGACGTCAATATCTTGTGTTCACGTCTCTTTTGATTGTAGCGCAAGTGCAAATATAAAGAATGCGTTGAAACAAGCGCACGATTACAGTTTTAAAACTGGTAGAGTGGTAGTGATTACACGTGCTGCTCCTGTTGATGACCCAGCGCCAATAGTAGCACCAGCTGCATTGACGACAATTTGCACCGAATGTGATGAGCAGCAAGATCTCCCATCATGGGCTTCTTCGGGTAAGAAGATACCCTGTGTAAAATGCAAAAAATATTTTTCTGTGGCATAACATGATTAATTAGTCACTCCCTACAAATAATTTTCTTCAATTGACCGACTACTGACCGACTACTGACCGACTACACCATTCCGGCGCTCATTCAGTAAATCATTTGTAGAATAAAATTCCTGTGATCATATACTTTAATTAAGTATCCGGATTTAATAACAATGTCGTTGAATTAGACTGTGCACATTAGGATGAAATTATGAATTCACTTATTCAGGAAGTGACCGAACGTATTATCGAGCGTAGCCAAAATTCACGCCAAGAATACTTGGATAAAATTGCAAAAGCCCGTGGTCAGGGGCCGCATCGTGCAGTTTTGTCATGTGGGAATCTGGCTCACGGATTTGCTGCTTGCAGCAAAAGTGATAAGGATAATCTTCGGGGTGTGGATAAAGCAAATATAGCAATCGTTTCATCTTATAACGATATGCTTTCAGCGCATCAGCCCTATGAATCTTTCCCTCAAATAATCAAGCAAGCAGTTAGTGATGCTGGTGGGGTTGCACAATTTGCTGGCGGCGTACCTGCCATGTGCGATGGTATTACTCAAGGCAATCCGGGTATGGATTTGAGTCTAATGAGTCGTGATGTGATTGCAATGTCAACGGCTGTTGCTTTGTCTCATAACATGTTTGATGGCACTGTTATGCTGGGTATTTGCGATAAAATAGTTCCCGGTTTATTAATTGGTGCCTTGAGTTTTGGTCATCTGCCGACAGTTTTCATTCCTGCTGGTCCGATGTCATCGGGATTGCCAAATAAAGAAAAAGCTCGGGTGCGCCAGGATTATGCGCAGGGCAAAGTTGGGCGTGATGAATTGTTAAAGGCTGAAGCAGCATCTTATCATTCTCCAGGAACATGTACTTTTTACGGCACTGCAAATAGCAACCAATTGGTTGCAGAAATAATGGGATTGCATTTGCCGGGCGCATCTTTTGTCAATCCATTTACTCCATTACGTGAAGCTTTGACCAAAGCCGCTGCCGAACAGGTAACTCGCATAACCGATCTGGGTGAAAATTATATGCCCATCGGCCACATCATTGATGCGAAATCCATCGTAAATGGTTTAGTTGGTCTGTTGGCGACAGGTGGATCAACCAATCACACCATGCATTTGGTAGCGATTGCCAGAGCAGCAGGATATGAAATTAATTGGGACGACTTTTCCGATATCTCTAACGCTGTGCCTTTGTTAACACATATTTATCCGAATGGTTCTGCTGATATCAATGATTTTACGGCGGCAGGGGGTATGGCGTTGTTAGTGAAAGAGTTGTTAGATGTAAAGCTATTGCATAACGATGTGAATACCATTTGTGGGCACGGACTTGATTCATATACCAAAGTACCGATTCTTGTTGACAGTGAATTGACTTGGTCTGATGGACCAACGCAATCGAGCAATACGGAAGTGTTAGCCACTGTAGCTAAACCTTTTAAAGCTGATGGTGGTTTGTCGGTATTGCACGGTAATTTAGGCCGAGCAGTGATGAAAACCTCCGCGCTTAAAACAGGCCATTGTGAAATCAGGGCGCCTGCAGTGGTGTTCGAAGATCAGTTTGAATTGGATGCCGCATTTAAAGCCGGCGAGTTAGATAAAGACTGTGTCGTTGTCGTACGTTTCCAGGGACCTTCTGCGATAGGTATGCCTGAATTGCACAGCTTATCACCACCTCTGGGCGTCCTTCAAGATAAGGGTTATCATGTGGTATTGGTCACAGATGGGCGTATGTCAGGCGCGTCAGGTAAAGTTCCCGCCGCAATCCATGTTACTCCTGAAGCTTACAAAGGTGGATTGCTCGCCAAAGTTAAAAATGGGGACTTGATCGAACTAAATACTCACACTGGTGAAATGAACTTGTTGGTAGATAGTGAAGAGTTATCGCAACGTGAGTTAAAAATATTCAAAAATGCAAATCATCAAGTGGGAATGGGCAGAGAAATGTTTGCTGCGATGCGTCATAACTTAAGCGGTGCAGAGCAGGGCGCGTGTTCATTATTTGCAGAACGGACTAAATCCTAACATTTAAAGGCTATTTTTTATGATAAAAAATTGGAAAATTTCTGCTGAAGAAGTCTTTAAGCAAGGTCCTGTAGTACCGGTACTCGTGGTTAAAAATGTGGATCATGCAGTGCTTTTGGCAAAGGCTCTAATAGCTGGAGGAATCCGTGTGCTGGAAGTAACTTTACGTACCCCCGTTGCACTCGAAGTGATTGCTAAAATTGCAAAAGAGGTTCCCGAAGCGTTAATCGGCGCTGGTACTGTTATTAATCAAGAACAACTTAGGCAAGTTGAAGAGGCGGGTGCTCAATTTGCTTTAAGTCCTGGGATGACGCCTGATTTATTGGAGGCAGGTAATAGTGGCGGCATCGCCTTTATCCCTGGCATTGCAACCACCTCAGAACTTATGCAAGCCATAGATCTTGGTTACACACATTTTAAGTTTTTCCCTGCTGAGGCGGCAGGTGGAATCAAAGCAATAAAATCAATTGGGGGGCCATTTCCTGATATGATATTTTGCCCTACGGGTGGGATCGGTCCAAATAATTACCGGGATTACCTAGCGTTGCCAAACGTGAGATGTGTTGGTGGTTCATGGTTGGTGCCAGATGGCGCAATGGAAGCCGGTGATTGGTCTCGAATTTCCACGCTTGCTCAACAGGCCGTGGCAGGTGCTGAGGAATCATAATAAATAGCGTACCATGCCTGATTAAAATCCCCATCTGACAATGAGTGAATTTTGTGGGAAAATAGCATTCTTCTTCAATTTACGCAGGATTTGATCTGCAATAATTCTTACAGAGTAAGCTATGTCTAAATATGTTGTTTGTGCCCTTTATCACTTTACCATTCTTGAAAACTTTCAATCACTTAAAGCACCTTTGCTGACGTTGATGAAAGAACATGATATCAAGGGAACACTATTGCTCGCCCATGAAGGTATCAATGGTACCGTTTCGGCTACGAGGGAAGGAATTGATTATCTCGTTAGTTGGTTGAATAAAGATCCGCGTTTTAGTGGCTTGGTAACAAAAGAATCTTTTGAAGAAAAACAACCATTTTATCGCACTAAAGTGAAGCTGAAAAAAGAAATCGTTACCATGGGTGTTGAGGATATTGATCCCAATAACATTGTTGGTACTTATGTTGAAGCAGAGCAATGGAATGCACTTATTTCCGATCCGGATGTTTTACTCATTGATACCCGAAATGACTATGAAGTGGGTATTGGTACCTTCGAAAAAGCGATTAGTCCGAATACCAAAACGTTTCGTGAATTTCCTAAGTATGTTGCTGAAAATCTTAATCCTGAGAAACACAAAAAAGTTGCCATGTTTTGTACCGGCGGCATCCGTTGTGAAAAATCTACGGCCTATCTTAAGCAGCAAGGTTTTGATGAGGTTTATCATCTTCAAGGCGGTATTCTAAAATATTTGGAAGAAATACCTAAAGAGCAATCGATGTGGCAGGGCGAATGTTTTGTCTTCGATAATCGTATAGCAGTGAATCATCAACTTGAAAAGGGCAGTTATGATCAGTGTTTTGCTTGCCGCATGCCATTAACCGAAGAGCATATGCAGCGACCCGAATATCAACCAGGTGTAAGTTGCCATCATTGTTATGCTGATACTGATGAGGAAGCAAAAGCCCGTTTTAAAGAGCGACAAAAACAGGTTTCATTAGCGCGCGAACGGGGTGAGCAACATATCGGTTGTGATGCTAAGAACTTAGTAGGGGATACTGCTCGAAAAAAACTATAGCTTTATGGGATGAAAAAATATTCTTTGCAGAAAAAGTGAACATCAAGTTGTTTATTTTTTTAAAGGAATTGGATTCAATTTGATTTATCTTTTGGTTTTTCTAGTAAAGGTGATGCTTAAATGAAAAAGATTGCTGGAATGTGGTTGTTCGCAGGGTTTGTCGTTTTATTGAATATCGGTTCAGTCTTCGCGAAAGACAATCCAATGGAGCTAAGCTTGCCTTTCGAAAAGGCGGTAATCTATTACGATATCACTGGCTCCCAGAAAGGAACGGAAACCTTGTATATAAGGGATTTTGGCAACGAGCGTGTAAAAATTACCAAAAGTGAAGGTAAGGTGATGTTCATCTCCACATCGACCGATATCATTGAAATCACGACGCGTGACTCAGTGGTAAATATTGATGTGGAGGAAAAAACCGGTACCAAAGTGACCAATCCACAAAAAATTATGCAGGAAGAAATGGAAAAACTTTCAGCGGAAGAGCGTGAGATTGCGATGAAAAATCTGGAAACAATCGGTATGAACATGGCGACACAGATGGGTGGGCAGGTAAAACCAAAAGCAGGTGAACATCTTGGTTTCACTTGTGATCTGATGACTGCGATGGGGAGCACGAGTTGTCTGATAAGTGGCACATCGATCATACTTAAGATGGAGTCAAATTTATTGGGAATCACGATGAATACTGTCGCGAAAAAAATCGACAAGAACGCTTCAGTACCCGCAGATGTTTTCCGAATTCCTGAAGATGTAGCTATTAAATTCGATAAGGAAGCGGACGAATTAAGCCGCACGATGATCGCTTCAATGATTCAATCAATGAAGGATCCTGCCGCTGCAGAAAAATTTGAAGAAGGCATGGATCAGAAGCAGATGAATATGGAAGACGAGCAGCAGCTGGAAGCACAAGAAACTGAAGAAGTGCTCGAAATAGATATAAGTGAAGATTTAGGAGAAGAAAATGACGAGTCAGAAGATAAGCAGACGGAGGAGATGATGGAAAAGGGTATGAATCTTTTTAAGGGGCTGTTTAATTGAGGTGATTTTAGATCTACCCAGTCAGCAATTTTAAAAATTACCGGCTGGGGATATAAATTAATTAGTCTGCTGTATTTATTTTACAGCAGCAGGCTCACTTGCTACCGCAGGTTTGCTTGCAGGAACAGGTTCGCTCGCAGGAGCTGGCTCTATTTTGGTAGGCGTTTCAGAACTTGGGATTATTTGTTCTACCAGGGGTTTGATACCAAGATAGCCTTCATCGTACCACTCGTTAAGATAACCTTTGTACCAAAGGTATGATGTTGCACCTATGAGTAAAATCAGAAAGGTCATGGTTTTCCAGGGCTTCTTTTTCACAGCAAATGGATCAACCATGGAACGTTGCGCACCTTTAGGCAATGCAGCAGTACCTGTTAAAGCGGTACCAAACGGTATATTAATTTTCGCACGCGTATTTACCGCCCAGCCGTTAGCATCGAGTATTGGCGCAAGATTCCGTTGTCGTAGTTTGAGCCAGGCCAGAACTACTGAAGGAGCGGATATCACTAACATAAGTCCTAAAATAGCAAGAGGCATTTGCCACCAGGGTAGGCTCATAAAGCTAGCCATGCCGGTTGTCAGGGCTGTACCGATGGCGCCAACCGCTAAACCAATGGCTGCGAATATACCTGCAAATTTTGCAACATCAAATGGTGCAGCCTTACCGCTGCCTGCAGAAGCAACGCCAGCTGCTGCTTTGCTTTCCATGGCTTTTTCACGAGATGATGCCATTTTTTCTGCCTGCTCGCTAATCATGCGTGCAATACGCTTGTAGGGCGACCAGAATGCCTGGCGAATACTAATCGGGTGCTCAATGATTTTCACAATGGTTGCATCCCAATCGACGCCTTTGCGATCGTAAAAGATCCCGTTTCGCCCTACCATTAGGTTATCTGAATCACCACCTGTGAAGGCGGCAGCGATAGTTAATTTTTCATCGCTTCCCTTGCGTGTTAGCGCGCAGTATGCCAGATAGGTTCCACTCAAGTTAGCGAGCGCACCATGTTTTGCCATGTCGTCTACTCGTACGCACAGTTCACAGCTGCGTCCATCGAGATAAAGCGTGCCAGCTTGAAATACGGCAGGTGCTTTGCGGGTATAAAAGTCTTTCAGTGAAACAAAATTATTCAATAACGTGAATAAATCGCGATAGTAGTGTAGCAGTTTGTCTACTGAAACAATGGCATTGGCTTCAGCTTCAAGTGCTTTGTCTTGATCAATAAGTGCGAGTATGTCTTCTTGATATGTGCCAGACAAAATTTCTCTTACACGGGAAAGTTTGAGTTGTTCTACTTTGGCGCCAGATTTATTGTTCAACCAGGTTTCGTAGGGGGTAAACTTCTCCGATAATTCCAGCCATTGTTGCTCGAAAAGATTTTCACTATCGCCAAAAGAAGGGACTACGACAGCATTTTTAAAATTTCTTACTGCCTCAACCCACGCAGGGTTTAGTCCTGTTCCCAGGGGTAGAGGTTTTTCGGCTTCAACTGTTGCCAAAGGCAGTGCAGCAATGGCTTCTGCAGATGAAGAGAGCTCATTGATTGCCAATGAATCGTATTCTTTTTCAGAACAATTTAGATGGCTGGCTGATCGCTCATCAAACGAAGCAAGTCGACAGCGAGTAAAATAGTCATCTACCTTGGTTTTAACTTTTTCGAAAGTTGCTACCGCTGCTGCGGTTTTATCCGCAAAGGGTAAAATGTCTTTATTGTTTTCTGCTTCTAGCCACCAATCAGAAAATGCTTGTGCTTCAGCGAAAAACTCGTTTGTTTTGTCAGTGGAAATGCCGTCATCGCTACTGCGGTCAGCTTCTGCTCCCATGCATTCCATGATTTCTTTGATAACCTTTTTTAGGCTTTCATCATCGGTTGTGTCTTCGGTGATAATGCCATCACCATTAAATTTTGTATGCGCAAAAATTTTGGCCGGGTCTTTAGTGTCATCCGCAGTTATAACGTCTACATCTGCTTTGCCAAGGTTACTTAGAATTTGCCTGGCTGATGCAAGTAATTGTCGTCCCTCATCAGTTTCATCGTTGATAGCAGAAAGGGGTAGTGTTTTTTCACTCTTAGTGAGGTCATTCGGATTTTTTAGAACTGAACCGACCCATTTTACTTCGGCAAGAATTTCGGGAACCCTAATACGTCCATCCTTATCAGCATCAAAAAAATCCAGGGTTTTACTATCCATTTCCAGGCCACGAGTGGGGCAGCTCAAAGCAGCCCACAGTTTTTGATCCAGTTGATCAAGTGCCAATAAATCAGCGCCGGTTTCAAGCTGTACTTGATCAAAACCGCCGGATCTGAAAAAACGCCATTTATAGGGACGAACTTCTGTTTTGTTTTTTTCATTCATAATTTGACCTATTTTTATTGAAAAGTTTGTTTTTATAAGTGTTAAAGTGTGTTTTTATCATTAACGAGAAAATCTATTAGTGAATCCACCCTAGGTGTTTCTAATCCGTCACCTCTTCTATCCTGATTTTGATCAGGAGGGATAGTTTTACTTGCTGTTCTTTCTGAATGAGCGTGTTGTTAACTTTTACAAGCAATCATGCATTAGGTATACGGGCGACCATTTTCAGTTGATTTATGATTCTAAGTTGGGGTGATTATTCAGAATTCTTCCTGGATTGTATATATGTTAATTGTAAAGTTTTGTGAGCTTTTGTTGCCGACTTAGTGGTTACACAGAAATTGTAAACGCCTCGCAAATATTTTATTGCCTTGGTAAAAACCAATAATGTATTAAGACAAGTGTAGCGGTGGTATGTATAATATCGATGAATTTGCAAACATGAAATTAAAATTGGTGATATGAGTAGAGAACTATGAATAAAGCAGATAAACATGCCCTTGGGCAAAAAGCTATCTTTGAAACCAAGCAATGGATTGAAAAAATTATCATTGCACATAATTTTTGCCCCTTTGCGAAAGCACCATTTAATGAGGACACCATTCGCTACAAAGTATCGAATGCAACGAACATTGATGATGTTATTGATTCTTTGGTTGATGAACTTCTCTATTTAGATGAAGCTGATCCAGGAGATGTTGAAACTTCTTTATTAATTCTTCCTCGAGCATTAGCAGACTTCGAAGACTATAATCAATTTCTTGATGTCGTTGACTCTGCACTGGAAGAACTCGATCTTGTCGACGTGATAAGAGTCGATTCTTTTCATCCCGATTATTGTTTTGCAAATTATGAATCTGATGATGTGAGAAATTATACCAATCGTTCCATCTACCCGATGTTTCATTTTTTACGTGAAGATAGTGTGGAACATGCACGAGCAACTTATCCCGATGTTGATGCAATTCCTGAAAAGAATATGGCGTTGTTACTTGAGATGGGATTGGATGCCATTCAAAATGAGAGGAAATCTTGTTTGAAAAATCAGTAATAGATAACGCGCGCGTCGTATTTGTTCACCCAGTTACTTATTTGGCTGAACAGGGTGGTTTATTTTGTCGTTTTTCCGTAGCCAGTAAAATGCCGTAGGCGGCAACAACACCCAAAAAAATAGATGCCATATCTATAGGATCGTAACGGCCGTTTTCGAAATAGTTTAGTGCATGACTTAAAAAAGGTAGGTCGATAAAAAAATCTGGTGCGCTGGATACAATATGCTTACTGATAGCTGGATGCTGGCCGAGTTCAAATAAACAATCAATCAGTAACCAGACACCACAAATCAATAAATATAGCGAATGTCTGGCCGAACTGAATGCAGCTGTGATCAAGATGAATGCAAATGCATGGCTGAATGTGGGCAAGTGGTTTCCGATCACTCCAAACAAAGAAATAGTCCTATCAAATAAACTTACTGATTCCGGAATGAGATAAGACTTATTCGCGGGGCGGTCTATCAGATAAACCAGGGA
>CALZJE010000044.1 GCA_945787715.1 uncultured Ectothiorhodospiraceae bacterium
GCTATCGAAAAACAGATGTGGGATCAAAAGAAACTCTTCCCCAATCTGGATTTTTATAGTGCATCTACTTATAATTTTATGAATATTCCAGTCTCGCTATACACGCCAATTTTTGTTTGTTCTCGAATTACCGGATGGGCATCTCATATTTTCGAGCAGAGATCAGATAATGCGCTTATTCGCCCAAGTGCAAATTATAACGGGCCAGAACTTCGTTCTTTTTTACCGATTGATCAACGTATTACTCAACGCTAGGATAAATAACAAAAATGATAGATATTCGTTCTGCTGTTCGGCCCGAATCAGATTCCATATTGGTTAAAATTGCCGACTATGTAGTAGATGCAGAAATCAAAAGCGAAGCGGCTATTCAAACGGCCAGACTTTGCTTGCTGGATTCAATAGGGTGTGCGTTGATGGCGTTGAAATTTCCTGCTTGTCAGAAATTAATGGGACCAATTGTTCCTGGCGCAGAGATGGAAAATGGTGCGACAGTACCAGGTACCAGATATCGACTTGATCCTGTGCAAGCTGCTTTTAATATTGGCACGATGATTCGCTGGTTGGACTATAATGATACATGGCTAGCTGCTGAGTGGGGGCACCCTTCGGACAATTTTGGTGGTATTTTAGCGTTGGCTGATTATCTTAATACACAACGTCTTAAACATGATCAAAATCCAATTACCGTGTCAGAGGTTCTAATATGGGCAATTAAGGCATATGAGATTCAGGGAGTTCTCGCCTTGGAGAATAGTTTTAATCGTGTTGGTTTGGATCATGTCATATTGGTGAGAATTGCTACAGCAGCGGTAGCAACAGCTATGCTCGGTGGAAACAAGGAGCAAGTGACTAATGCGATTTCAAATGCTTGGATAGATGGTGGTGCCTTGAGAACATATCGTCATGCGCCTAATACCGGCTCTCGAAAAAGCTGGGCAGCGGGAGACGCCACAAGTCGTGGTGTTCGATTAGCATTAATGGCTATGGCTGGTGAAATGGGTTATCCCTCAGCGTTGAGTGCAAAGCAATGGGGATTTTATGATGTGCTGTTTAAAGGAAAAAGTATTTCACTTCCCCAAGAGTTTGGTTCCTATGTTATGGAGAATATTCTTTTTAAAATTTCATTTCCCGCAGAATTTCACGCTCAGACTGCTGTTGAAGCCGCATTAACATTACACAAAACCATCAAAGATCGTATCGATGATATTGATAAAATTGTTATCGACACTCAGGAAGCAGGCATACGTATTATCGATAAGACAGGCCCTTTGATTGCTTGCGAGTGATTATGAAGATGATATTGCAAGGGACGCACGCATTGATCTTTTAAGAAGTAAAATGGTGGTTCAGGAAGATAAACATTACAGTGAAGAATACTTGGATTCAAATAAACGTTCAATCGCGAACGCTATTCAGATATTTTTTAATGATGGCACTGTGACAGATAAGATAGAAGTAAAGTACCCTGTTGGTCACAAGAAACGGCGGGCGGAAGCCATACCAAAATTGATGGCTAAATTTCAATTCGCGGTTAAAGAAAGCTTGCCAGTACAACAGAAACAGAAAGTTGATGTCATAATAAAAGAGTTGGATAATAAAATGAGTATGTCTGTCGGAAGATTTATGCACGCGTTTTACTTATGATAATATTACCATCTACCTTACCTACAACTCGGTTACTCGCAATGCCGGAACATACCAATACAGCTGGCGGAATTTTTGGCGGTTGGATTATGTCGCAGATGGATATTGCGGGAAGTATTGTCGCTCATAAAGAAGCAAATGAAAGGATTGCAACTGTAGCAGTTCAATCTATGCAATTCTATAAGCCTGTTTATGTCGGTGATGTAGTCAGTTGTTACGCTAAAATTGAAGAGACAGGTAATACTTCATTAACAATTTCAATAATGCTTTATGCAGAAAGAGATCACGCAAGAGGTGAGTGTGTTAAGGCGGCTGAGTCTGTCATTACCTATGTGGCTGTGGATGATGAAATGTTACCAAGAAAACTAAATTAGTTGGTTAAAAAGAAGAGTAAATTGCTAAGTATCTATTTTAAGATGTCGTTGTTTTCACGCATTCTAAATCGAATGCATCACTAAGCTAATAAATTAGATTTACTTAATAAATTACAAATAAACTTGCCAGCCAAGAATATCGTCTTTTTTTAAATCAAGATCTTTAGCAGGACCCCACGATATGGTGATATCGTCTATTTCATCATTGTCTTGCATACCAGCTTCTTCAGCGCGTTTTTTAAATTCACCCCAAGTGAGTTTTCCATCACGAGGCTCAACTATTTTAATCACATTATTCATAACAGCCTACCAATTTGTTTGGGAATAGATAACAAAGAGCTATATTAACTAGTATTGCACGTGGAAAAAATTTATCAAATGAAAAACGAAATAAAATCTAAAATTAATTTGATTCGATATTTGCTATGCAGTAAAAAATTAATTTTTCTAGATTTATAGGTGATGATTGTTAATTGGCAGTTATTTGAAATTGTCTATTAGCCAATGTGAATATAATGTTTGGTTCTTTTAAAAATTATGAATTATTTTCGTTACAAAGAAGATGGCAAGTTGAATTTGAGTTGGCCTCAAGTAGAAATATTCTGGTTTCTATTTTGATGGATCATTCAGTCGGTTCCGAATTAATGGAATTAATGAAAGTTAAACGAAGATGCAAGGATGAAAACTTAAAATATGTGCATGTAGATTCAGTAAAGATATTTTGATTAATTGCTGCGCTGTTATCGACTTCAGAAATCATCCGCTAATACAATTCAAGCAATTGTAACTACTCAGCGTATTATGCACAAATCGCATTTGGTACTATACATGTCTTCAAAACACGCTGTGAACCCATAACGGTTTCTACGACAGGTATAGCACCAAGCGCTCAATTCTAAGTTTTAAATTTAGAATACGCTGAGTAATTACAAGCAATTTAATGAAATGCATGCTTTACCTCATATACAGGCACTAGGTATTGAAAAAGGGATAGTGAGTGATGAGCGGGTTGCTGAAGTAGCAGTGTCCAAATATAGGGATATTCTGATTTGTTTTGGAGTAACAGTATTCGGAAATAAAAAAGGGTTGCCGTCTGGAAACCCTTTTTCTGTGTATGGCTCCCCGAACTGGACTCGAACCAGTGACCCAATGATTAACAGTCATTTGCTCTACCAACTGAGCTATCGGGGAATTAAGTTGTGCGCGTATCTTACTGATCACGTTCTATCAGGTCAATACTTTATCTAACCGTTTTAGATACTTATCTGTAGTACTAAGTATCAGTATAACGGTTTATTTCCAAAAACTCTTCCATAGAAAATAATTGAGCCTATTATTAAACCTATGAATATAAACCTATGAATATAAACCTATGAATATAAACCTATGAAAGTAAAAAAGGGTTACCAATGGTAACCCTTTTTTATGTATGGCTCCCCGAACTGGACTCGAACCAGTGACCCAATGATTAACAGTCATTTGCTCTACCAACTGAGCTATCGGGGAATAAGTTGAGCGCGTATATTACTGATGCGGCCTCGCTTGGTCAACAGTGTATTGCAAAAAGTATAACAAAAAACTCTAATTATTTTAAATTCACATTCTTAGCGTTATTCATTCATGGAGCCTACTTAAGAAGACAGGGCGTTATTTAACCGATCCAATGCTTCATTTAAGTTTTCTAATGAAGTTGCAAATGACAATCGTTGAAAACCGGGTGCGCCAAACGCAGAGCCGGGTACTAATGCAACACCTGCATGCTCCAATAAATAGGCAGCCATCTCCACGTCATTGTTTACTCCCTCTGTTGCAGCAATTGCTTCAGAAAAATCAGGGAATAAATAAAAGGCACCTTGAGCTGGATTGCAGCTTACACCCGGCAATGCATTGAGTTTGGGGTGTACCACATCATGTCGTTCGTGAAATGCTTTGAGCATATTCGAAATACAAGCTTGGTCGCCGGTCAGTGCCGTAGCAGAAGCAGCTTGTGAAATAGATGCTGGATTTGACGTACTTTGCGACTGAATTGTTTTCATTGCTTTGATCAATGGTGCCGGGCCTGCGGCATAACCAATACGCCAGCCAGTCATGCTGTAGGCTTTGGATACACCGTTTAATATGATAGTTTGTTCATAAAGCTCTGGGGCAACTGAAAGAATATTGCAATAAGGTTTTGAATTCCAGACAATGGCTTCATAAATATCATCTGAAACAACTAAAATGTTGGGGTGTTTTTTCAAAACTTCTGCAAGTTGCTTTAGTTCGTCTTCACTGTATACCGCACCCGTTGGGTTGGATGGGCTGTTGAGAACTAGCATTCGTGTTTTGTCTGTGATGCTGTTTTCTAACTGTTCTGCCGTGATTTTAAATCCTTGTTTAGCTGATGCAGAAATAATAACTGGCGTACCATTAGCAAGCTCTACCATAGGAGGGTAGGAGACCCAATAAGGTGCTGGGATAATAACTTCATCACCGTCTTCAATGAGCGCCTGGCAAAGATTATAAAAGCTGTGCTTGCCACCGCAAGATACGAGGATTTGATCAGTAAAATAGTTTATTCCATTATCACGTTTAAACTTATTAATAATGGCTTGTTTGAGTTCAGGTGTTCCATCAACAGCGGTATATTTGGTTAATCCTTGTTCTATTGCGTGGATTGCCGCGGTTTTGATGTGATCCGGTGTATCAAAATCTGGCTCGCCAGCGCCAAGACCTATGATATTTTTACCGGCTGCTTTTAGTTCGGCAGCGCGAGCGGTGACTGCCAGAGTAGGTGATGGCTTCAGATTTTTTGCTCGCTGAGAAAGCTTCAGTTTCAAACGTACATCCTCACGTATTTTCTGATAATTCATTTTACAATGAGTGTATCATAGGAATTGAAATTCCACATCTACAGTTAATTGACATCAAGGTATGAACCTGAGCAATTAATAAATATTGTGTTTTCTTGCTTGTCCTTTGCTTTTACAAATGATTTTCTTCATTTGGCGGGACACACCAGTCCGGCGCTCAATCAGGAAATCAATTGTAAAATCAAATTACGGCGCGATAAACTCACACAACATAAATTATTCAGGTTAAGTTTAATGGCAAGCAAAAAGTTTGAATTGGTAACCGACTATAAACCTTCAGGTGATCAGCCGACAGCAATCAAACAACTGGTGGAAGGTTTAGAGGCAGGAGAAGCAGGACTTACCCTTTTGGGGGTGACAGGTTCAGGTAAAACCTTTACCGCAGCTAACGTGATTCAAACATTACAACGGCCAGCCGTGTTTATGGCACCCAATAAAACATTGGCTGCACAGCTCTATGGGGAGATGAAAGATTTTTTTCCGCATAACTCTGTTGAGTATTTTGTCTCTTATTATGATTACTATCAGCCGGAAGCTTATGTTCCTGCATCGGACACCTTCATCGAAAAAGATTCATCGGTGAATGATCATATCGAGCAGATGCGTCTCTCTGCCACCAAGGCGTTACTTCAGCGAGAGGATAGCATTATTATTGCGTCGGTATCGGCAATTTATGGTCTTGGTGATCCTCAATCCTATCTGAAAATGGTTTTACATCTAGATCGCGGCGATAAACTGGATCAAAGAGCATTATTGCGACGTTTAGCCGATCTTCAATATAAAAGAAATGATATAGAGTTACATCGTGGGACTTTTCGTGTTCGTGGTGATGTTGTCGATATTTATCCTGCCGAGTCTGATCGCGATGCTGTGCGAGTTGAATTGTTTGATGATGAGATTGATTCACTTTGTTATTTTGATCCGTTAACCGGTGATATCACAAAGCGTGTACCTCGATTAACGATTTTCCCCTCAAGTCATTATGTGACTCCTAAAGAGACAATTCTCGGCGCTATTGATAATATTAAAAATGAGTTGCAAGAGCGCTTAAAACAGCTCTATGAGGTGAATAAACTGGTTGAAGTGCAGCGTATTGAACAACGTGTAAAGATGGATATCGAGATGATGGTGGAGTTGGGATATTGTAATGGTATCGAAAATTACTCGCGCTATCTTTCTGGTCGAGGGCCAGGGGAAGCACCGCCAACATTGATGGAATATATTCCCAAAAATGCATTACTGTTTATTGATGAAAGTCATGTCACTGTTCCGCAAATAGGGGGTATGTATAAAGGGGATCGTTCACGAAAAGAGACGTTGGTGGAATACGGATTTCGCTTACCTTCTGCTTTGGATAACAGACCTTTGCGTTTTGAAGAGTTTGAAAAGCTTATGCCGCAGACGGTGTATATCTCTGCAACGCCTTCTCAATATGAGGCGGAACATTCCGGCGCTGTTATAGAGCAAGTTGTGCGCCCAACGGGGTTGATTGATCCTGAAATTACTATTCGCCCTGTTGGTATACAGGTTGATGACCTTATGTCAGAAATCAATAAAGTGATTAAAAATGATGAACGTGTGCTTGTCACTACGCTGACCAAGAAGATGGCAGAAAATTTAACAGAGTATTACACCGAACATGGTATGCGGGTACGCTATCTTCATTCCGACATTGATACGGTAGAGCGAATGGAAATATTGCGAGACCTGCGACTTGGTGAATTTGATGTATTGGTAGGGATCAACTTATTAAGAGAAGGGCTTGATCTGCCTGAAGTATCATTGATCGGAATATTGGATGCGGATAAGGAAGGATTTCTACGTTCAGAGCGCTCACTGATTCAGACAATAGGGCGGGCTGCTCGAAACATAAATGGCCGAGTCATTATGTACGCCGATAAAATCACCAATTCCATGCGAAAGGCGATTGATGAAACTGATCGCCGTCGAGAAAAACAGGTAGATTATAATAAAAAACACGGCATTACGCCCAAGGGCGTTAAAAAAGCCATCAAAGATATTATGGAAGGGGCTTATGGGGGTGGCAAGCAAGCGGGTGCGTATGGAAAAGTGGCGGATATTGCTGCGGAGTACCTGGTGTTAACACCAACGCAAAAAGTGAAAAAAATAAAACAGCTAGAGCACAAAATGTACGCATATGCGCAAAACATGGAGTTTGAAGAGGCGGCTAAACTGCGTGATGAGATTCGTCATTTGCAGGATGATGATATTGGTATATAAAGCTGAGCTGTCGATGTTTTCATCCAACCTCTTACTTTAAATAACGAATTGTGAAAATAAAAATTAAATTAGTTATTGCATGGCTTGATTAAATCAAATAGTGTGCTAAAGTTCGCATCCTGATTTACAGGCGCGTAGCTCAGTTGGTTAGAGCACCACCTTGACATGGTGGGGGTCGGATGTTCGAGTCATCTCGCGCCTACCAGTTTTAAAAAAGGCATCGTTTTTTGCGATGCCTTTTTTGTTTGTTTTTCACGTGGTCTTTGGTAGGGATCACCACTGTAGATAAGGAACTTAAAATGCCAGTCATTACTCTCCCAGATGGTTCTCAACGTTCATTCGAAAATGCGGTAACAATTTTAAATGTTGCTGCGGATATTGGACCTGGTTTAGCAAAATCAACACTTGCAGGCAAAGTTGATGATCAAATAGTTGATGCCTCATATCTTATTGAAGAAGATGTAAGGTTAAGTATTATTACTGATCGTGATCCAGAAGGTTTAGAGGTTATTCGTCATTCTTCAGCTCACTTGCTCGCACAGGCGGTAAAAGAGTTGTTTCCTGAAGCTCAAGTAACTATCGGCCCTGTCATCGAAGACGGTTTTTATTACGATTTTGCTTTTGAGCAAGGTTTTACGCCAGAGAATATGGCTGCTATTGAGAAGAAAATGGCAGAGCTTGTCAAAGCTGATTTCCCAATCACACGTCAAGTGATGGAGCGTGATGAGGCAGTGGCATTTTTTAACGGCATGGGTGAAAAATATAAAGCTGAAATCATCGCGAGCATTCCTGAAGGGCAAGAGATCGGCCTTTATCAACAAGGCGATTTCATCGATTTATGCCGTGGTCCTCATGTGCCTTCAACAGGAAAACTGAAATCATTTAAGTTAATGAAGTTAGCAGGTGCTTATTGGCGCGGTAATTCAGATAACGAAATGTTGCAGCGCGTTTATGGCACAGCTTGGGCGAATAAAAAAGATCTTAAAGCCTATCTTCATCGTTTAGAAGAAGCGGAAAAACGCGATCATCGTAAACTTGCTAAACAACACGACCTTTTTCATATGCAGGAAGAAGCGCCGGGTATGGTTTTTTGGCACGACAAAGGTTGGGCAATCTACCGCACCGTGGAAGCTTATGTGCGAAGTGTGCTGGAAGAGCATAACTACCAGGAAGTTCGTACACCTCAATTAGCTGATCGTAAATTGTGGGAAAAGTCTGGTCACTGGGGTAAATTTGGTGACGAAATGTTCACCACTCAATCTGAAAATCGCGAATATGCCGTAAAACCCATGAACTGCCCTTGCCATGTTCAGATATATAACCATGGTCTTCGTAGCTATCGTGATTTGCCATTGCGGATGGCGGAATTCGGTTCCTGTTATCGAAATGAACCATCTGGAACTTTGCATGGTCTCATGCGTGTTCGTGGCTTCACTCAAGATGATGCTCACATCTTCTGCACTGAAGGTCAAATTCAATCAGAAGTGGGAGAATTTATTGATCTACTCTATAAAGTCTATGCAGATTTTGGATTTGATGACGTTATTATCAAGCTTTCAACACGACCTGAAAATCGAGTCGGGACTGATGAAGTATGGGACAAAGCAGAGCAAGCACTAGAAACTGCGCTTGATAACAAGGGTCTGGAATGGGAGTTGCAGCCTGGTGAGGGCGCTTTTTATGGGCCGAAAATCGAGTTTTCTCTCAAAGATTGTTTGGGTCGAGTTTGGCAATGTGGGACAATCCAGGTGGATTTTTCCATGCCGGGTCGTCTGGATGCGCATTACATTGCGGAAGATGGTTCAAAGCAAGTTCCTGTTATGTTGCACCGAGCAATTTTAGGGTCGTTGGAACGTTTTCTTGGAATTTTAATTGAGAACTATGCGGGCGCATTTCCCAGTTGGTTGGCGCCGGTTCAAGCTGTAATTGTCAATATTACCGACAAACAGTCCGAATATGTAACAAATTTGCAAGAAAAGCTGCAAAAACAAGGATTCAGAGTGAAATCCGACTTGAGAAATGAAAAGATCGGATTTAAAATTCGTGAGCACACATTACAGCGTGTGCCTTTCTTATTGGTCATTGGTGATAAAGAAGTCGCTGGTGAGTCTGTGGCCGTACGAACGCGTAGCGGTGAAGATCTCGGTACAATGTCTGTTGAGGCATTTATCGAACATCTTGATACTGATATCGCAAAAAAAGGCCGAACTGTTTAGGAGGAAAACGCCATCGCTGCTGGCAAACGTGAAGTTCGATTGAATAATGAAATTACAGTACCAAATGTTAGGTTGACTGATTCAAAAGGTGAACAACGAGGTATTGTAACGATACAAGAAGCTATTAGTTTAGCGGAAGAGGTGGATCTAGATTTGGTTGAGGTTTCGCCGACTGCGGAACCACCTGTCTGTCGTATCATGGATTACGGCAAATTTGTGTTTGAGCAGAACAAGAAGCAGCAAGACGCGAAGAAAAAGCAAAAGCAGACTCAGGTCAAAGAGATAAAGTTTCGTCCTGGCACTGAAGAAGGCGATTATCAGGTAAAACTACGCAACCTGACTCGTTTCTTGAACGACGGAGACAAAACTAAAATTACCTTACGATTTCGTGGCCGTGAAATGGCTCACCAGGAACTTGGACGACAGCTTTTACAGCGCGTTGAAAAAGACCTGGCAGAAATCGGTACTGTCGAACAATTTCCTCGTATGGAAGGTCGGCAAATGGTAATGGTAGTCGCTCCTAAAAAAGCGAAGTAAAAAAAGGGGTAGAACGGGTGGTAGCATAGCTACCGAAAAATCGTGATTGCGATTACCTGCCTGCCAAAACATTATAACAATGCGGAGTAAGCAGCAATGCCGAAAATGAAATCATGCTCAAGCGCGTTAAAGCGTTTCAAGCGTACAAGTAAAGGTCGTGTAAAACGCGGTCAATCTCATCGTAGCCACATCTTGACTAAAAAGTCGACTAAGCGTAAACGTCAACTACGTTCACCTATGGCGATTCACGAGGCTGATGTTGTATTAATTAATCGTATGTTGCCTTACAGATAAGCACTACGAATATTTTTAAAACATTAGAATCGAGAGGCAAATAAGATGGCTAGAGTAAAACGTGGCGTAACGGCAAGAAGACGTCATAAAAAGGTTTTGAAATTAGCAAAAGGTTATTCAGGCGCACGTAGCCGAGTTTTCCGAGTTGCTAAACAAGCAGTAACAAAAGCAGGTCAATATGCATATCGTGACCGTAGACAGCGTAAGCGTCAATTCCGTGCTTTATGGATTGCGCGTATCAATGCGGCGGCTCGTATCAATGAAATGTCGTACAGTCGTTTCATTAACGGTTTGAAAAAATCAAACGTTATTATCGATCGTAAAGTATTAGCTGATATCGCAGTATATGACAAAGATGGTTTTGCTCGTATCGCTGATATTGCTAAAGCTGGATTGTCTGCATAAGCAAGCGTGTGATATTGATTAATGAAGGGAAGGTGTTTACCTTCCCTTTTTTATTTGGAATTAATTGAAAGTGTAAGTAATAACATGGCAATCGACACAGATAGTCTATTCACCGAAGCATCAGCCGCAATCAACGCAGCAGCATCTCTTGATCTTCTGGATCAAATTCGCGTCCAATATCTTGGTAAAAAAGGATCTTTGACGGAGCTATTAAAAGGGTTGAAAAACCTCTCAGGTGTAGAGAAAAAAGAAGCGGGTCAGACGATCAATAAGATCAAACAAGAACTGCAAAAACAAATTGAAGCAAAAAAAACATCGCTTCAAGTACTAGAGCTGCAGAAAAAACTGGAATCGGAAAAAATCGATGTAACTTTGCCCGGTAGAGGCCAGTCCATCGGCGGATTACATCCGGTAACACGAACGATTCAGCGAATAGAGTCTTTTTTTCATGGCCTGGGTTTTGTAACAGCTGATGGACCAGAAATTGAAGATGATTATCACAATTTTGAAGCGCTGAATATTCCAGAAAATCATCCTGCACGTGCCATGCAAGATACCTTTTATATTAACGAACATAGTTTATTGCGAACACAAACATCCTCGGTACAAATTCGAGAGATGCAAAATTCCGAACCGCCATTCCGCATCATTTCATCAGGGCGTGTATACCGTTGTGATTTTGATATTACTCATACACCCATGTTTCATCAGGTTGAAGGGTTGATGGTGGATGAGAATGTCAGCTTCGCTGATCTGAAGGGAACGTTGGTTGAATTTATGCGTCATTTCTTTGAGGTAGATGATCTTCAATTGCGATTCCGACCTTCATACTTTCCGTTTACCGAGCCATCTGCTGAAGTGGACATTCAATGTGTGATGTGTGGTGGTGACGGTTGTCGAGTCTGTAAAAATACCGGCTGGTTAGAAGTAGGGGGTTGTGGCATGGTTCATCCACAAGTCTTGACTAATGTTGGGGTTGATAACGAAAAATACACGGGTTACGCCTTTGGAATGGGAGCCGATCGATTAGCCATGCTGCGTTATGGTATAAACGATTTGCGACTAATGTTTGAAAATGATATTCGTTTTCTCTCCCAGTTTAATCGGGCGTAATTTTACAGTCCTCGTTGAAATTTAATCAGTGACAAACATGTTTGGAAAAGTAATCAATGAAATTTAGTGAACAATGGTTAAGAGAATGGGTTAATCCAGCCGTTGATACAGCAACACTTGCAGAACAATTAACAATGGCCGGTCTTGAAGTGGATTCCGTAGAGTCTGCTGCGCCAGCGTTTAACAATATTTTTGTCGGTGAAGTGGTTTCGTTAAGACCACATCCTGAAGCAGATCGATTAAATATTTGTGAAGTGAATGTGGGACAAGCAGAGAATCTGACAATTATTTGTGGAGCAAGCAATGTTGCTCAAGGGGTTAAAGTGCCCGCTGCGGTGATCGGTGCAATTCTACCGGGCGATTTCAAGATTAAAAAAGCCAAGCTTCGTGGTGTCGAGTCGTTTGGTATGCTTTGTTCAGCTAAAGAAATTGG
The DNA here is from genome assembly GCA_945787715.1 of uncultured Ectothiorhodospiraceae bacterium. Taxonomy (GTDB): domain Bacteria; phylum Pseudomonadota; class Gammaproteobacteria; order S012-40; family S012-40; genus CALZJE01. The sequence goes on from CALZJE010000044.1 coordinate 12,113, forward strand.
TTTGGCTGAATCCGCTGAAGGATTAATGATTCTGCCAGCAGACGCTAAAGTGGGTGAAAGTATTCGTGACTACTTTTCATTGGATGACCAGGTGATCGAAGTTGATTTCACGCCTAATCGGGGCGATTGTTTGAGTGTTGCAGGCATCTCACGTGAAATTGGCGTGTTAAACAATTCAGAAGTTACCCCGGTAGCTTGTGATGCAGTTGCACCTGAAATAGATGATACTTTCACTATTGATGTTCAAGCCCCTGCTGATTGTCCACGCTATTTGGGTCGTGTGATAAAAGGAATCAATGCAAACGCTGAAACACCTATTTGGATGCAGGAACGATTGCGCCGAGCTGGATTGCGTAGTCTTAGTCCGACAGTAGATGTGACTAACTATATTTTGTTAGAACTTGGTCAGCCCATGCACGCTTTCGATCTCAATAAATTGAACGATAAAATCGTAATACGTCGTGCTAAGAAAAATGAAAAGATTAAACTGCTTGATGAATCTGAAGTGACGTTAGATGAGAATATCCTTGTCATTGCTGATAGCAACACTGCGGTGGCATTCGCTGGTGTGATGGGTGGATTTGATAGTTCGGTGACAAGTGAGACTCAGGATATCTTTCTGGAATGTGCTTTCTTTCAACCAGACACCATTCGTGGAAAAGCTCGTCAGTTTGGTATGCAAACTGATTCCTCCTATCGTTTTGAGCGAGGTGTTGATTTTAACATGCAACAACGTGCTATGGAGAGAGCAAGCAAACTGATTGTTGAGATAGCCGGTGGCAAGGTAGGACCAATCACGGAAAAAGTTGAAGAAGTCTCTTTTCCCAAACGTCAAAATATCACATTTCGTCGCAGTCGTTTGACGCGTGTGTTAGGTTTTTCTGTTGAAAACAGTGTTGTCGAGAATATACTCACACGTCTTGGTATGATCTGGAGTCATACGGATGAAGGTTGGTTAGTCGTTGCTCCTGATTATCGATTTGATATTGCAATTGAGGCAGATCTTATTGAAGAGATTGGTCGTGTTTACGGCTACAATAATCTTCCAACACATAGCTCTCTCTCCGAATTGCGTTTTGTTGAAGAGCCAGAAGCAAATTTAAATAAGGCCCGTATTCGTAACACAATGGTGGGATTAGGTTACCAGGAAGCGATTACCTATAGCTTTGTCGATAAAAAAATTCAACAAATGTTGGATCCCACTAACGAACCTGTTGAACTGGCAAATCCAATCTCTGCGGAAATGTCAGTCATGCGTACTACACTATGGTCCAGCTTGTTAAAAACAGCGGAATATAATCAGGCACGTCAACAATCTCGCTTACGTTTGTTTGAAACCGGCAAGCGATTTATCAAGTCTGGCAATGAAACAGTGCAAGAAACTGTCATTGCAGGATTAATCAGTGGTGATGTTTTACCGACACAATGGGGCTCTGAACAACGAAAAGCTGACTTCTTTGACATGAAAAGTGATGTCGAGCATCTTCTTAATTTGACAGGAAATAGCGACAAATTCAGCTTTGTTGCTGCTGAGCACCCAGCCTTACATCCTGGTCAATCTGCGCAAGTTTTGGTAGAAAACCAGCCCATAGGTTGGTTAGGTAGCTTGCATCCCGCTATAAAACAGCAAATTGGTCTTAATTTGCCTGTAATATTGTTTGAATTGTCCTATACTTATCTAGAAAAAGGGGTTGTTCCTAAATATTGCCCTGTGTCTAAGTTTCCGTCAATTAATCGGGATCTTGCTCTGGTAGTGAAAGAGAGCGTATCTGCTGGCAGAGTTTTTGCTGAAATTAGGAAGTCGGGCGATGATCGCTTGCAACTTGTGGAAATCTTTGATATTTATCGTGGTAAAGGAATAGCAGAAGGTTCAAAGAGCTTAGCTGTTTCACTTACCATTCAGGATGATCAAAAAACGCTCGTCGATGATGAGGTGGATGGAATCATTCAGAAAATATTAGTGTCGCTACAAGATTCTATTGGTGCAACTTTAAGAGAATAGTTTATGGCATTAACTAAGGCGGATATGACTGAACGTTTGTTTGAAGAGTTAGGTTTGAATAAACGTGAAGCTAAAGACCTGGTAGACACTTTGTTTGAAGAAGTCCGTTGTGCTTTGGTGAGAGGCACATGTGTCAAATTATCAGGTTTCGGCAATTTTACTTTACGGGATAAATCTCAACGACCAGGTAGAAATCCAAAAACCGGAGAAGAGATTCCTATTAGCGCACGGCGCGTAGTAACTTTTCGGCCTGGGCAAAAACTAAAAGCAAGAGTAGAGGCCTATGCTGGAACCAGTGAACAGCCACAAGAACCAATCCAAGAACAGCCTAGAACTTCCACCGATTCCGAGTAAGCGTTATTTTACCATCGGTGAAGTTAGTGAGCTGTGCGCGGTAAAACCACATGTTCTCCGCTATTGGGAACAGGAGTTTTCACAGTTAAAACCAGCTAAACGGCGCGGTAATCGTCGTTATTATCAGCATCACGACGTACTAATGATTCGTGGTATCCGTGAATTGCTCTACGATAAAGGTTTTACGATTGGCGGTGCAAGGCTGCAACTTTCAAAACCCAGTGAACCAGTTTCGACGGTTGTAGCAGATGAACGGCCAAAAACAAAATCTGCTAGCAATAAACTCGTATCTGAGCTTTGCAAAGAGCTGGAAGAATTGCTGGTTGAATTGAAAGCGTAATGAAAATGCTTAAAAACAATCCATATACATAATCCACAAAAAAGTCTCCATTATAATTAATCACTTGTGAAATCTTAATGCTGTTGTATAATTCCGCGCTCAGTCGGGATGTAGCGCAGCTTGGTAGCGCACTACAATGGGGTTGTAGGGGTCGGAGGTTCGAATCCTCTCATCCCGACCAATATTTAATTCTTTTCCAGTTTGGTGGATACCTATTTTTATCTACTCGCGTTAATTCAACTATACCTACATCACCTGAATTAACTTCTTTAACTGCTATATCTTTTTCGTTCTTGTAATTTTGTTTGATGTTGAAACAGTTGTGAATGAATACTGGATGTGTTTGGTAGCCAAGTTTTCAATTTAGTGCTTAGATAAGCCACTAAAAATTTTTCAAAATCATCAAGATTGCTTTTAATCCCCTGCTTTTCCTTATCTAGTTTCTTTTTGTTTGCCGGCTACTCTAGTTTTTCTAATTGATGCTTAAATCGCTAAACAAATATTCAATCCTACATTCATAGAACAAATAGAACAAAGTGTGTAAAAACGAGAGCAGATTACAAATATTGTGAATGACAGGGTACCGCGTGATTAGATCTGCGTTTTGTGCAATGAACTTACAACTGTGACGGCATCTTCGTACACATAATAACGGGGAGAGGGTGTTAAACACCCTCTCCCTTTTTGGAATGACTACCTTTGTATCTGCCCACGTATCTCTCCGCCGCGGTTCTCCACTGTGTGCACATTGATATAGGCGTTGTCGTTGCGTATCTCGTCAATCAACACTGCCAGTGGCATTCCCGTTAATGGTCCAACTAGATCATCTGCCATGGCCACGCCTCTGACCCGAAAACGCTTCTCATTCAAGGGTTCAGCAACAAAAGGTCCACCTGTGAGAAAGCCCGCTGTGTTGGGTACGATACTGAGTGCGATGGGACCATTCTCACCTAATGGGGCAAGATGGATATGCACACCAATCACGTTTTCTATCTTTTTCATATCCACAGAGAACTTTAGTTTGGTACCATCATGGTTAAGCTTGAAAAACGCGTTTCCATACGCTGGTGTGTCGACCGGAATAGTCTGCTCTGCTCCGCTGAGTCGGGTATAAAACTTCATCGAAAGATTTGGATTAAGGGGCGAGATTTTCATAACTACTCCAGTCTCTCCGCTAGGTACGCCTGTCGTGTTGGCAAGAACATAGAGCTCTCCACGCGCATCCTGTCCGAAACCCAATAGTGACATGCCCAGCCCATCTTGCCCGGTAATCATAAACTCGGTGATTTCACTGGTTTTGACTCGGTTGTGCTTATGGTGATAGTTTTTGTAATGGTGATTTTTACCGCGATAGTTTTTGTAATGGTGGTTCTTACCATGATGGTTTTTGTGATGACGTTTCTTGAACTGATTGTTTTTGACGAGATCCTTCTTATTAAGGAAGAACAGTCGGCCGTTGTTGCCACCAAAATTGCGTGAAAAATCCCCGAAGACATAGTGTCCTCTGAGTTTTGGAAGCATGCTACCCCGATAGACGAAACCTCCGACAACCGCGATGCCTTCATCATGATCGTATTCAGCCACTGGATCAATCAGCATACCCGGTTCGTTCGGACAAGGATCATCGTCAGTAACAAAACCGCGTTCAGCTCCGTTCGGGTCGAAGCAGAACGAGCCCTCCTTGACTGGCCAACCATAGTTGCCACCAGCCATTACTATATGCACCTCTTCGATGTCATTCTGACCGACATCGGCGGCATACATGGCTCCAGAGGCAGTGTCAAAAGAGACACGAAAGGGATTTCGAAATCCCCAGGCAAAGATTTCGTCACACACTCCATCGGCACAGCCAACTTCTCCACCAAAAGGTTCTACGCCATCTGGGAAGAATGGATTGTACTTCGGCACACCGTATTGCCCATTTGCTGAGTTTGAACCATGGGGATCGATGCGTAATATGTTGCCGAGGATATTGCTGCGATCCTGGCCATTACCCTGTGCGCTATGTCCTGCACCCTGATCATCCCCTGCACCACCATCACCCACAGCGATATATAACAGGCCGTCAGGACCGAAGTTAAGCGCTCCGGCATTGTGGTTGAACTGGGGCTCACCAATACTCATCAGAACGCGGCGGCTGGTAGGATCCACCACAGAATCGGTATTGCCAGGTTCGGGAACTTGCCACTCAGATATCACCGTATGGTGATTTGCAGGTGCTCCTAGTGGCACCAAGAAATCAGGCGTGCCACTCACGGGTTCCGAAGTGTAAGTATATAGCAGACCATTACTCTGATAGTTGGGATGAAACGCCAGGCCGATGAAACCTCGCTCATCAAATGTGCCTGGGCCGCCGACTCCGAGGGCAACAAGCAACCCACTCAGGTCAGCAAAGACTTCTTTGTCACCGGTAAACAGGTTTACCGCCCATAAAACTCCAATCTGATCGACTACGAACAGTCGCCGCGCATCTCCTGGCGCGAAAGTCCCCCAATTGGGAGCTGTCATCCCATCCGCGACAGGCTCTAGCCGGATGATCGGCCCGCCCTTGGTAATAGGCTTTACCAGGGGATCTTCGAGCTCGACCCCCATTATAGGTGTGGCTAGCAATATGAAAGCAGCCAGTAATGCAAGTGCACCTGAGTTGATTAAAGATTTACTTATCATAATATTTCTCCTCCACTTATATATTGCATCGCTATACGTATACCAAAAACTGCGAAGCAATTTGAGTTGTTTCCTGATGCTTATTGGGCATCAACAGTTATAGGGAAAATAAATGGTTTTTTTATATGGAAATAAGACGATACGTTTCCATGAAATCAAGTGTAGACCAAGGCAATCGGCTTATCCAATAAGGAGAAAAAGTAAATTAAAGAAATAATTCTAAGTTAAAAAACGGGGAGACTTCAGGACTTGATGAAATCCGCACATAACGAAATAAGTCATTAAGTACTGTAGTTAACATGCTGACTAGAAATTTATTACAAAGCAATATTTTTTATGCAGCTAAATATCATTCAGGAATGTATAAAGATGTACTCCGAAAAATCAATGCTTGTTTCCAATAATTACTCGAAGTCATAATTAATTATAATCGTGTTATTGTATTTCATAATTGAATTTTACTATATTAATTAAATTAACATTTCGTGTCTGCGAGTAATGGACTTTCACCGTCTATTGCAGTTATCTTCTGCATTGGTTTTTTGTGCTTTACGACTTAAACAGGGCGTAATATTGAGTAGAAAAAATCATTGAGTACAGCTGTGTTAAATGCAATCAAACGAATAGGATGTGATGTAAAAGTGATTACGGTTGAAGTCGTAGATATGAATTCTGAAAGTTATGCGAAAGCAACTTTTTAATTTGATAGTGCCCATTCCTCCTCCCCCCTCTTTTTTGTTTATTAAAGGGGGAGGAAGTTGAGTTGTTAGATTATTCCCAATCTGAGAACTTGGTTCGCATAGTATTTAAACGCAACTTTAGTTTCCCGCCTTGAGATTCAATGGTCGATGCAACAACGATTGCGATCACGCCAAGAACCGCCAGACTCATCCAGCTACCTAGATCAAAATGCAGAACCAATTCGTAGAGTTGTTGAGCGATTCCTATTGTCATTAATAAGATTCCGCCGGTGAATACATTGCGTTGTTGGTTTTTGTAACCGAATACTATTAAAACCATGCCAACAAAAACACAGGTTAATGCTGCAAGTAAATTTAAAAAAATGATTAAACTAGTTGTCATGCCAATTAATAGACCGATGACAGCGATTAAACGATATCTATCCGGTCTTTTAGTTGATCGAATTGATATGTCATATAACATTGCTGCAGATATTAACGAACTGATAGGAAGAATGAATTCATCGGGGATAAAAACAATACTCTCTAAGACGCTGTAGAATAAAAAGGTTACTGATGCGGCAGGTATGATCGAGAAACCTTCCAGTATGATTCTTAATTTTGAATCGGCGATTAATTGAAGCGATATTTGTCGCATGATAAAAAATATGGTTGCTGACATAATTGTTAATAAAAATAAGTCAGCGGAATAAAGCCAGAGGCTTCGTCCCACTAATACCGCCAAAGGGAGAAATTGTAAACCAAGCGCTAGCATGCCCTCATTTGTCTTTGAGGAAGTTTGATTGAAAGAAATTTTTCGACTTAGAATGATTGCGCAGGTCGCCAGTGTTAACACTAATAAACCAATGATCTGTGGATCACGGATGGGTATTAACAGTGCTGCACTACTCAACAAAAACAATAACGATAATTTTTTAGACATACGCCGCGCAAGCACGGTAAAACCAAGAAAAGTTACTGGTATTAATATCAATAGTGCCCCTGCAGTGGTTAATAGCGCAGTATTCATACTATCAACTGTCCAGGCAACATATTGCGGGTAGAGGCCAATATCAAGCTGCATTGTTTGAGAAAAAAGAAACGCGCCAAGTATGGCAAAATTTGCGGGGATAGAAACCAGCGCCAGAGTGAGTAATAGTCTCGCCCCTTTGCTTTCTTTTAACCAGTGTCCACTCCCTAAGCCAATAACCGCCAATAAGCCAGTGTGGCCCAACATCAACAGATAACGAAAACTATCATTCCCGCTTTCCCAGCCTTTCATGAGAAAACTGTACATGGCAATTAATACCGCAGCAGCACCCAGTATGCGTAGCAAGGTGGGCAGTTGTTTTATTAGATTGAATTCATTTTTGATGACTTCTTGTTGATCGTTTTCTTCGATCCAGGGATCAGTTTGATGTTTCATTTTTGTTCCTCCTCAGCCAATATCTCTGCCAGTTCTTTTTGTAGTTCCTCTTGTTGTTCCTGGGCAATAAAATCGCGTTCCATAACGTCGCTATTATCGCAACTATCAGTAGTTATTTCTGCTTGACTGATACTAATTTCCCAGCGATTAAAAGATTCGTCCAATAGGGTTTCAGAACTACTGTTTACTTCGTTAGTTGCATCAAGCGCACAACTCGTTGATTGGCGTGCTCGCATAAGTGTGAGTTTTTGCTTCATCCCTGCCAGGCGTTGTTCACTGGTTTCAATATCACAGGCAAGCTTGTCGGCAGTCTGTACATATTGCGCTAGGGCTTTTTCCAGGTTGTTAATTTTCAGATGGCATTGGCGACTGCGGCTTACACATTCCAACGCTTTGGCTTCGTCTGTTTTTGCGCACTCAATGGCTCGTTTTCGCCACAGTACAGTGTTTTCTTTTTGCGCTTGAATCTGCTGCTTTAGCTGTTGTTCTTCACTACGCACTTGCCCTAAACGCAGCTTGGCTTCTGCAACTTTTTTACGCATGTCATTCAATGTGGCTTGAATAACAGCATCGTGGTTTTCAATTTCGCCAACGACTTGATCAAGTCGAGATACCAGGGTGGCGGATAGGCGTTTAAAAATTGACATGATAATTACCTCCGTTTTTTGTTTTCGGAAGTATTGTTGGCTTTGGGATCGAATAAATACACTAATTTGCGCTTTGTATACGATTCATGATTCTGTAGTATAGAAAAGATATACTATTTGTCATAAAAAGCAGGAAAAGCGATGGCGCAAACGGCAGAACTGGTAAAAACTTTGAAAGCAGCTTTAAAAAGCAACAACCTGACTTATGCGGAAGTAGCGCGAAGACTAGATATGAGTGAGGCTAATGTGAAACGCTTATTTGTATCGAAACGATTTACTCTGCAACGTTTAGAAGATATCTGTCGGCTGATGCAGATGGAGTTAACAGATCTCTTTCAACTTTATCAGGAGTCTCGCCAACGTATTAGTCAATTGACGCTGGAGCAGGAGAAAGAGTTGGTGAAGGATGAAAAGTTGTTGCTGGTTGCGGTGAGTGTGCGCAATCATCTCACCTTCAATGACATCATTAATAATTATCTGCTCTCTGAAACCGAATGTATCCGTTGCCTGGCAAAACTGGACAAGTTGATGATTATCGATCTTTTACCGAATAACCGAATCAAGCTGCGTATTGATGAAGATTTTCGCTGGATAGAAAATGGACCGATTGAAGACTTCTTTGAAAAGAAGATCCAGAAACATTTTCTAAAATCAGGTTTCAGGGGAGAGCTGGAACATCGTCGATTTTTATTTGGATTATTAGGTGATTCTTCAACTCGGCTGCTGCTCAATAAAATGCAAAATTTGACCAAGGAGTTTGCTGACCTGCATCGTCAGGATGCTCATTTGCCGCTGGATAAACGGCATAGCATTGGATTCATGATGGCGATGCGTCCCTGGGAGCTGGAAGTTTTTAAGCCATTAATCCGATAAAAGTGAGGCAAAAAGTATATTAAAAATATACCGAATATCCATCTAAGTAATACTTCTTGAATATAGGTTTATTTATTCGCTTCTTTCTATGATCATTACTGCAAGTATATTAATGGTTAATCAAGAGGAAATAAGCATGTTAAAAATAATCATTCGATGGGTATTAAGCAAACTCTATAGTGTCGAAGTAAATGGTGCTGAGCATCTCGATCAATTCAGTGAGCGAATATTAGTTGTCGCTAATCACACATCGTTTATTGATGCCGTTCTGCTTTATGCTTATTTGCCTGTCACGGCAACGTTTGCCATTAATACTTATGTTGCGCGTAGCTGGATTGGTCGATTGGCTGGTTTACTAGGGAGTTTGTTTCCGATTGATCCCAGCAATCCACTCTCTATCCGTTCGCTTATTCGTCGTCTTGACCAGGGTGGTTGCGTGGTGATTTTTCCTGAAGGGCGTATTACCGTTACGGGTTCTTTAATGAAAGTTTATCCCGGCCCTGGGCTTGTGGCAGCGCGAGCTAAAGCAACTGTATTGCCTATTCGCATTGATGGCGCACAATACACACCTTTTTCACGTCTTCGTGGTCGTGTGCGTTTAAGCTGGTTTCCTAAAATTACGCTTAACGTACAAGCGCCACGTTGTTTGTATATTGCAGATCAATACAAAGGACGCAAGCGTCGTGAGCAGGCGGGGAAATTATTATCAGATATTATGACAGAGATGATGTACGAAACTGCAAATAAAGATCAAACATTAGCAGAACGTTTAATGGAAGCTCGTCGCATACATGGTGGTTCTCACATTATTGCTGAAGACATTAATCGTAAACCGATGACTTATAATAAACTGCTTGCCAGTTCAGTCGTGCTTGGTAAGCAGCTGGTAAAACATAGCAATTTTGATGAAACAATTGGTGTTTTACTACCGGGTACGTTGGCAACTGTCACCACATTTTGGGGTTTGCAGTTAGCTGGAAAAGTACCAGCCATGCTTAACTATACAGCTGGCCCACAAGGAATGGTTGCTGCCAGTGAAACGGCTCAATTAAATTACGTTGTTACTTCACGACGTTTTATTCAGCTGGCGAAACTGGAACAAGCCGAGATTGCGCTTTCTGAAAAAGTCGAACTGATCTATCTGGAAGACATAGCTGAGAATATTAGTTGGCTTGATAAATTAGCGGGTTTGGTAATTAGCCGTTTTGATGGATGGTTGAAACGCCTTGCTTCTCGTGATGCAAAACAAAAAGCAGTTATTCTATTTACTTCCGGATCGGAGGGTACGCCTAAAGGGGTGGTGTTATCGCACCAGAACTTAATGGCAAATGTTCAACAACTGAGTTCACGTATTGATTTTAATGCACAGGATATTGCATTAAACGCATTACCTTTATTTCACTCCTTTGGCTTAAGTGCAGGGATGATTTTGCCAGTTACCTCTGGTGTCCGCGTATTTTTCTATCCTTCACCTTTGCATTACCGAGTTGTTCCAGAAGTGGCTTATGAAATTAATGCGACTCTTTTATTCGGTACGAATACTTTTCTTGCAGGTTATGCGCGTTTTGCGGATGCGTATGATTTCTACAGTCTTCGTTACGTTTTTGCAGGAGCAGAAAGATTGCAGGATGAAGTACGCCGCACGTGGCAAGACAAATTCGGCGTTCGTATTTTTGAAGGCTACGGTGCGACTGAAACCAGTCCTGTTATTGCAGGGAATACACCACTAGCAAGCCGGCCTGGTACAGTTGGTCGTTTGATGCCCGGTATGGAACATCGTTTAGTGAAGGTTACGGGGTTGGAAGAAGGGCAACGATTGCTGGTGCGTGGTCCTAATGTGATGCAAGGTTACTTGTTACATGATAATCCTGGTGTACTTGTGCCACCGGTTAGTGAAGCAGGGAATGGATGGTACGACACTGGTGATATCGTTACGATTGATGAAGAAGGATTTATTCGGATCTGCGGACGTGCAAAACGCTTTGCAAAAATTGCTGGAGAAATGGTGTCACTCAGCTCGGTTGAGATGTTAGCCAGTAAAGTTTGGCCAGATGCGCTACATGCTGCGGTAAGCATTCCTGATGAACGCAAAGGTGAACTGATTGTATTGCTTACGACGGTTGAAAGCGCAGATCGAACGTCTTTGATAACACAAGCGAAAAGCGATGGCGTTGCAGAAATTGGTGTGCCCCGTAAATTAGTGCATGTATCGAATATACCTGTACTAGGTACAGGAAAAATTGACTATGTTTCTGCAACTAAAATGTTGGCAGCTTAAAAATGGATAACAAAATCTATCGAGTATTAGCAACACAGTTTCTCACCGCGTTCGCAGATAATGCTGTGTTGTTTACCGCCATTACCATGGTGATGAAACAATCCGAAACCGGAAACTGGTATATTCCAGCCCTTCAAGCAGCGTTCTTGATAGCCTTTGTGGCACTCGCACCCTGGGTAGGACGATTTGCCGATGGGCGACCAAAACCGAAAGTGTTATTCGGCGCTAATGTCATTAAAGCACTCGGCGCGGTAATGTTGTTTTTTCATGTCGAGCCACTGATTGCCTATGCTGTCATTGGTTTGGGGGCTGCAACGTATAGTCCGGCTAAATATGGGATTTTACCAGAATTAGTAGACGAAAAATCGTTAGTTAAAGCCAATGGCTGGATAGAAGGTTCGACAATACTCGCAATTCTTGGTGGCACAGTGATTGGAGCATTCCTGTCTGAATATTCCATCACCGTAGCCCTGCTTGTTGTTATGGCGCTATATGTCTTTTCAGCATTTATTGCACTGACCATCAAACATACCCAGGTCATTGGTGTTACGAAAGGTAATGCGCTGCAGAATTTTACACATCAAATGAAAGGATTACTCTCAACACCTCGTGCACGTTTTTCAACGTTGGGAGTAAGTTTGTTTTGGGCATCAGCGACAGTCTTACGTGTTCTTTTAGTGGCCTGGGTACCAGCCGTTTTATTTATAGATTCTACGGCTGACATTGCAATGCTTACCATGTTTGTTGCAATTGGTATAGCGGTTGGTTCTATCTTGGTGCCTCGATTAATTCCCATGGCCTATCTTCGTCGCGCACGATTAGCAGCGTATGTAATGGGAATCGTAATTGTTTTATTGGCAACCATGGATAATGTCTGGTTAGTTCGTGTAGCTCTGTTTACAGCAGGTGTATGTGGCGGTCTTTTTGTCGTGCCAATTAATGCAGCATTGCAAGAGATTGGGCATAAAACCATAGGCAGTGGCGGTGCGGTTGCTATCCAAAACTTTTTTGAAAATTTCACTATGCTTTTAGCGGCTGGTGTTTATTCTATTGTTGCTGGCATTGGGATTGATCCTGTTATCACCATGATATGGCTTGGTGTGTTGGTGGTAATTGCTACCATGATTGTTTCGTGGCATTTGCCTAAAGATACGGGAGAGTTATCTGATGAGATTGCGTGAAGTCTTAAGATTTTAACGATGAGTGCAACTTCCTTTTCTAAGTAAGGAAACGTTTTATCCCAAACATTTTTACGCATGACATGTATGAATATTTCTATTTCACTAACATGACGCACTTTAAGTTCCTTAAACTGCGTTATCTTTTCACTTGATCTTGTTGGTTTTCCGAAACAATTGATTGAAGCTGAGTTTATCGATAGACTTGATAACTGGAATGAGTCTCGCTTTGCTGGTCAGGTTTTTTGCTGTTCGCTCAAAATGAATTTTAGCTGATTCCCCATGCAAATTATGCAGTAATTTTCGGTTATTCTTTTTCATGAAAATGGTGACTTATCGATTGCGGCTAAATATTGATTAACTGATTGATGAGCCTATCCTTTTCAAATCATTGTTGCTTTCTCATTTTGTCCTTATTAGGCATCACTCTGAAAATTATTTGCAATATCAAATTACGTTAATGCTGAGTACTCCTCCGGTATAAATTTACACAGCAAAAAAATGTCCGGTCCAGGCTAATTTCAGTAAAACTTAATACTAGATTAATTGGAGCAAAAGATAATATTTAATACATTGAATACACTTTGGTAAAAAAACTAAGATAATCAGACTGTTGGGAAATAACTTTAATACAAGTGAAGATACGGATAGTGTGATTTATTCAAAAACAAATAATCCTAGATACAAAGTGGATTTTCAGAAAAATATCTCTGTTAGTGGTTACTAAACTGTGGGTGAAGAATATGAGTTGCCATGTAAGAAATATAGGTAAGATATTGAATTATAACAATAATTCATTCGTTTGTTTCCCACTTGTGGTCTTGTTTGGTGTGTTACTTGTGAGTTGTGGAAAAGCACAGCAGGTGGAAGTATGGGGCAGTTCTACTAAAATGAAGGTGCCAACTGAAGAGCAGTTGGCGTTTTCTGTTGATAATGTTCCCATATCACTTTATCAAATGAAGGGTAAGGTAAATAAATCACTATCGAAAACAGTTAAACTCTCGAAAAATTCTCTGAATAGGCAAAAAATCAGACCAGCAGAAATTAATGTCACCAATGATGGTGATAATCCGGAATTTAATTTTAGATTTAATCCATTTGGGGCAAACAACACAATAAATAGTCTCGACTCTGATAGTGACTGTGCGGTACCTCAAGTTGATGGAGAATTGAACAGGCTTCATGATTACGGTCTTGGTTCGTTTTGTTTGGTTGCTGTGGCAAAAATGGCAATGATGCGTGCACTATCAAATTACAGCAGTTTTGGTCATATCATGCCATTTATTGCATCAGGATTAGCAGACGCAAACAATCCTAAAGGTGCAATATCAAATTATTCGAACTCTGTTGAAACTTATGGTGCAAAGGGACTTAAGATTGAAGTCTTTTACGATGATTGCTCTAATCATCGCCCCGCCAGCTTATCCCCAGATAGTAAAGCACTCACGATGTGCACCAGTAAGTCCGACACAGCTGTCTATCATCGGGTCAGGATTCTTGTTGATGGGGAGAATAATGGCTCCACTGCGGGTAGTTCGATAGGAATAATGGAATGGCTTGTTTATTTGGATGGTTCCACAACTGGGGAGATGATTATCGACCGATTTTTAATGACAGATTTACCCGATGTTCGTTTTGCCCCGCCCCAAATCCAGTTTGATTTTGAATCAGATGCCAATGCAAATTTTAAATCTTTTACCATGAAGTTTGAGCCACACCCAGTAACCCAATTTGATAGTGTAAGTCGTCAATGGCGTTGGGAAGCAAATGTAATTAAGTTGACGCGAAGGCCCGCTATAGGTAACGATCCTGCACTTTGGTTTGCGCAAGGAAATATTCTCTTTTCCATTTCCTCGGGTCACAATCCTTTAGATTCCAATTTCTTTACTGCCTCTGATCCGCATCTGCATCAAGAGTTTTTACGTGTTTATTTTACCGCAGTTTCTGAAAATACGTTAAACGAGGGTAAAGCCGTTTATAAAGCGATTATGACAGATGAAACCGGTACAGAACTAGCGTCATTTACTGAACCCCAGTGGGAAAGAGAACTCCACATGTGGGCATATTACAAAAAATTGCTTAAACGCACATGGACCCAATCTCATTACGAACTTCGTCATAACGCTGATAACAAACCATTAATGAATCTGGTTAGCACTGCTCTACCTTTAACGGCAGAAGAACAGGCAGAACTGCAAGCATATTATGCGGAACATGCTCATGAACAGGCAATACTTGACGTTGCATTCAATAGCGCCGATAACAAGTTTGTGACCGGTACCGGTCACTTTCAGTATATTCCGGGAGGTACCATTCGTGTATTTGATGAAGCGCGTCGGATAAAAATACAACAAATTGACGATGCACATAGCGGTAAAGAAGTCAACAAAGTGAGTTTTCATCCTACCGACGATGATCTTATCCTTTCCGGCGGTGGCGATAATTTTGCGCGTATTTATAGAGTCAGTACTGGAGTAGAAGTAATGCCGCTTATAAATGCTTTGAATCCTGTTTGGTCAGCTGATGGAACACGTATTGCCTCCGTTAGTTATGATGGAAGTAAAATATGGGATGCTGTTACAGGTGAGGTACTCTCTTCTTTTGATGATTCTGAGTATAGGAATAGCATTAAATTTGATCCTAGCAATAATAATTTTTTAATCACAGGCGGCCAAGGTGGCAGTAGAATTTGGGATATTAACGCACTGAGTACGCCTACCGAATATAATGATCCAGATGGCGCCACTGTATATGATGTAGCTTTTTCTGAGGATGGAAATTTCTTTGCAACGACAACTTCTGAACATCATGTGCATTTATGGGATCGCAGCAATACCTCAGCGCCGATCAGGTCAGCGATTACCTATAATCAAAGTACACCAAAAATAGGATCAAAGCTAAAATTCTCAGCTGATGGTAAAAATATTTTTGTCCTCGTGGGTAACAGTATTTTAAATTTTAATACAGCAACTCTTGGATCACCACTACCAGAAGGATTACCAGTAGAAACCTGGATGGCTAAGATTAGCGCTTCTGAGCAACGTTCCATAGAGTCATACGCCCTTAGATCTGATGATATTACGGCATCAATTGGTGTTGATTTCAAATTGTATGGCAGTGGAAGTACACGCGTTTGGCATGATATTAATCTTTTTTCTGGACCAAGTGCAGATTCTTTTTCGATTGATGGTTCAGTAACGGCCCATGAAGCAAATTATTCGCCTGATGGAAAATTTGTTGTCAGTGCTCATTCAAATGGTGATGTAGTGATATGGGATGCTCCAAAGGGCATAGTATTAGAAAAAATAAATTCAGCACATGCTAGTGCCGCCCTCAGTGCCAGATATAATCCGAATGGAACAAAATTTGTAACCGCGAGTGCTGATGGCACAGCAAAAGTCTGGGATGCGACAACGGCTGCATTATTGTCAACGGTTTCTCATCTTGGTAATCCTCCGCTCTCAGCAGCTTCTTTTTTAGATGACGCAACGATAGTTACTGCTGCAAGTGATGGCAGTGTTATGAGCTGGGATGCAACCTCGGGTGCGGAATTATCGACGTTTGATACACAAAGCGTAAGTAGTGCCAATGATATTTACTTTCTGCCAACTGATAGCACTCGGTTTGTTGTAGCCACTAGTGCGGGAACCCAATTGTGGTCAACAGGCAATCCCACTGCACCATTGTGTACCTTAGGTAGCTCTTCGAATAATAGCGCGCGTATATCGCCTGATGGCCTACGTGTCATCACCACTACTAGTTCTAACGCTCACCTCTATAGCATTGACAGTTCTGTCGTTGAAACATATTGTATTGAACGGGGTTTTGTCACTGATAATCGACTTCAGCATGCCATATTTTCACCACACGATGGTGGTAAACATGTGATTACGCAAAATTCTGGCAGCGGGAGTAGTGATTATTCTGAATTTTATTTGTGGGATATGGATCCAGACTCCCTCGACTTTGAAACGAAACTTAAAGTCATGAGGGAACCCTGTGATTGTCAAAATCAAGAAAGAAGACCAATGTCGAATATCGCATACCAGCCGGATGGTCTCAAGGTTTTAACGATGGGCGCAAGTTCTAATTTTAATCCTGCTTGGATTGCCTTTGATGACTGGTTTACTAAAACAGATAACAGCGGAAAAGCGCTACGTCCTGATGAAGACAATGATCTAAATCCATATTATGTCGATGTTTCAACAACAAATGATGGGTGTTTTACATCAAGCGAGTTTGGGGGTTGTGGTGAAGGGTCAGGGTATCTAAGTT
Organism: uncultured Ectothiorhodospiraceae bacterium; assembly: GCA_945787715.1. GTDB lineage: Bacteria > Pseudomonadota > Gammaproteobacteria > S012-40 > S012-40 > CALZJE01. The sequence continues at coordinate 28,833 of CALZJE010000044.1, forward strand.
GCGCAGATGTTGGTGGTTGTGAAGTACATAACGTTGTCTCTCAGTTTGAATTTTATAAGAATGATACAACACCCGGTCCAGAATATGATTACTTAAAATCACAATTAGATTTAGTATCGCCAGCTTGGATAATAGATTCCTACTCATCAAAAATTATCGACTAAGCCGGATTTGATTAGATTAAAACTCAAAAAAACAGCCAACCCATGAAATAAAGCCAAAGGGCAGTCAGTAACACAGATTCTTGTTTAGCTTAACGAGATGAGATGAAAATAACTTGTTTCACCAAACTAGGTGAAGCAAGCTATTTTCATTCGGCAATTGCTCCATGCATTGCTCTATCTCTTTTGAGTGTCTTTGAATGTATGTAATCGATCACCATACTCAAATATGCAATCTGTTTGGAATTCTTACCATTTGATTGTAAATTATCCCTGGATTAGTTCTGGGCATCGTTAATATATGTTGTGAGTATAAAATGAAAAAAATAATAATTTTACTTGGGATTATGAGTTTTCCTGCCTTTGCCGCACCGCCTATATTGATTACCGACTTTCTTGAGCAAGGTGAACACATGGTAGGTGGCGAATTTAGTCGTTTAAATTCAAATATGAAAGGTTATTTAGATCGGAATGTCGATGGTGATATGGATATCTCAGTAACACGAGATGAGCTCACTGTAGAATATGGTTTTGGTTTCACCAAAGATCAAATGTTAACAATTAAATTACCGTATGTAGTGAATAGCTTGGGGAAAAATATTATTGATTGGGCTAATGATACAACAACAAAGTATAAATGGTCCCATGAAGGCTTGGGTGATGTATCAGCAGAGTATAAAATTTTGTTGACAAATAGCGAAGCTCAACGTCTTGTTGCTAGATTGGGAGCGACTATTCCAGTGGGAGACGATGACTTGGGCGAATCAGAAATTATTGAAGACGGGATAAAAACACAATCTTTAAAAAAAGGAGGGGCAGGCGAAGGTCGCACTAATTATGAGATTGGCTTGGGTTATTCTTTCATCAGCGGCAATAGTACCGTTTTCTCGACAGTTAACTATGAGATTACAGGCACAAAAACGGAAGAGGGTAAAAAGGAAGAGCCGGGAGATGCTATTGCATTGCAAGTGGGTGTGGTGCAAAAAATAGCTACCCAATCCAGAGTAGGCGCAATGTTGGGATACATTTATACTAATAAGGGTAAAGATGGGGACCACAATGTTTCGAGCTATTCTCTTTATGGTGTTAGCTTCGCATATTTTTACAGTGCAACAGAAGATCTCATTATAGCTCCCAAGCTAACGTATGTAGAAATACCAAGCAGAAATTATACAAATCGTGTCAATGGCTCTACTGAGAAATATTCAGATTCACAAGCTGTTACATTCGGTATTGAAGTAAAAAAAACGTTCTAAAAAAATAACAATGGAAAGATGAGTTAAATCGGCGAAAACTCTTAAAAAGAATGGCTAATACCAATCATGATAATTTTTTGTTCATTGGTATTACGTAATCCGATTTCAGCTGTTGATATCTCTTCATTGGCTGAAAATTTTTGGGTTTGAATACCATTAGCCACTGTTTTTAAATAAACTACTGAAGCAAAAACACTAGTTGATTTCTGTAACAAATAATTCAGGGAAGCATTAAGTGTTGTTCCCCAGCCATCGGAGTTGCCGGTAGATATTTTTTTTCGCAAAATATGATTATCATGATCGGTGACTTTTAGCCACGGTGAATATGCTATTGCGAATGTTATTGCTATTTTTGGATTGAAATTACGAGTTAACATGACAGAAGCAAAAGGCATTCTTGCTTCATATCGATAGGTGATGGTTTTACCTGTGAGTATATCTGCAGGTTTTTCTGGTGTGGATGGGTAGCTTTGTACGGTGTCGAAGGCTTTAAACTGGTAGCGTTGGAATAATATCCCTCCCCCAATAAAAACATTCCAATAGGAGAGAAGTTCAGTCGTTAATTTTTTCTGCAATTCTAATTTTAAATCTACAGCGTCGAGAGTTAGTCGACTTTCGGAATATATATCGAGCGAGTCTCGAGGAAAAGCTTCGCGATTTAGGAAGTAATAATTGATTCCCCAGTCACTATCCTTCATTTCACCAGAGTTTAATGTGATATTTTTTGATGCAGAAGCTGAAGCTAACCAGTTATTGTTAAATAAGTGGCTAAGTTGAAAATTTATAATGGATGTATTCGTTGCAAAGCGTAATTCACTAAGAGGGAAGCGTAATCGGCCTGTTTCGCCGGAATCCAGCGTTATTTGCCCACCGATCTGGAAAGTTATTTCACCTTGTCTTTTGCCATATGCGGCTTCTATCTCTAAGGCAAGTACTGACGAAGATAGCAATAAGTTAAGCAATATTATGAAGAAAACAAATTGGACAGAATAGGTATTATTATTTTTATCTTCCATTTTCTTAAAACCAAATGTAAGTATAAGAAGTATAAACTATCTTTATCTAAGAATTCAAAAATGTTCTTTCGTTGGTAGGGGTAGGCTTGATTAAAAAAGGGTTGAAGTGTGGTGAGTTTTGTCTCATGTATTAGTTATCAGTCTGAGGCTGCATTTTCAAGACCATTCAAGAAAATGTTTGATACGTCACCTGGGAAGTTGAGGCGTGTCGCAGGCAGTTGAAGATATTTATAATAAAGAGATCAATATATGATCTACAGTGAAGATGTTAATTTTATCATATTAAAATTGTCATACTGTTGAGATCTTCTTTATACGATATTTATCTATGTGCGTTAATTTTTGTGCGTGCTCCAATTTCACTAGATTGTTCGGTTTATTCGATTCGAAAAATAGTTTCAACAACCGAAGTAACATCGGCTAACTTTAACTCATTGCCATCGAGATCTCGTGTAGGATTATTTTCATCCATTTTCAGCTCATTATGATAATAGATTGATAAATAAGTTTGCTCTATTAAAAAGTTCGGTGTCAGTCATCTGTGAAATATAAGATTTTTTGGGGTGCATCTTCCATCAAACTATTAATTAACCATTTTCGATCTGAGTTTGGAGGTATAAGTCAGTCGATATATGCGCTCAATCAAGACATGAGTAAATTTGATGGTTGTGTCGATATTGCTTCCACTACTTCAATGAGCGAGTATCACGCGATAGCTGCAATTTATTTAGATTGCTGTGCAGGATCTCTTGACGGTTAATTATTATATTGTCGGAATATTTTACAGGACTATCCGCCCTAATATTTTAAATGATAAATAATTTATCAATATATAACACATTAGACGTCTGCCCCTACATTGCTACCAATACATCTATGACAGAGCATTACAAGATCTCTTCCAATTATTTCATTGCTATGTAGGGCATCTTATCTGTGGATTATTATACTGTCGAAATATTTTACAGAAATATATCCATATCCATTTGGTTGACAAATAACTTACTGATATATAAGATAAATTAATATGGCTTACAATTTGCTTACAGCTCAGTGTTGCTCCAGCTGTCACGGCTCTCGGGGATTGGATGGGGAGCGGCAAATCTATATATTATATAGGGAAATGAGAGAGTTGCACTTAACTACGGATTGTTCCGTGATAACTAAAGATTAATAGGAAATACTAACAATGAAGAAAAATATGTTGGCCATGGCGATTGCCACAGTTTTCACTACAGGA
>CALZJE010000045.1 GCA_945787715.1 uncultured Ectothiorhodospiraceae bacterium
ATTCGATTAGATCGAAAATATTTCATGTTAATTATTTAAATATCAATAGAGAGGGAACCTCAAAGTCAGAAGTTTCTTCGGGTGGCATTTCTGAAGGTGGTTCGGGTGTTAATATAACTACCACGAACTCCGTGAAGTTCTGGGATGATCTAACATTAAGCTTAGGCGCTCTCATTGGTAGTGAAGATGGAAGAAAAGTTGTGGTAAACAACCACTCTGGATTTATCGTGGTAAATGCTTCACCCAAAGAGTTATACACCATTGAAAAGTTTCTTAACAAACTTGAGTCGAATATTGTTCGGCAAGTCATCCTTGAAGCTAAGTTGCTTGAGGTTGATTTAAACGATTCATATCAATCTGGTATTAACTGGGCTCAACTTGTCAGCTCTGGCTCCTCATCTGCGACATTTAGTCAAACTGGAGGAGGAACAAGCCTCGCAGGAAGCGGGGTTACAGGTAATCAAGGTAATACCACATCAAATATACTGGCGAATCCACTTGGTGCATTAGGAACCACCGCTTTTGGTGGTGTTTTCAGTTTGGCACTGCAAACAAAAAACTTTGGTGCATTTATTGAAATGATTCAGACTCAGGGTGACGTTCACGTTTTATCGAGCCCAAGAATTTCAGCAATCAATAACCAAAAAGCAGTCATAAAAGTGGGCGGCGAGGAATTTTATATCACGAATATATCACAGGGAAGTGCTGGTGATGATAGCTCAGGAAGTTCCGAATCAACGTCAACTGAAGTTGAAATGAAATCATTTTTTTCGGGCATCGCTTTAGATGTAACTCCTCAAATTGACGAGGACGGACATATCAGTTTGCACTTACACCCAACAGTCAGTGATGTTACTCAACGAAATAAAGCGTTTATTATCGGTGGCGAAGGATTTGATTTGCCACTCGCGGCAAGCACAGTACGCGAGACAGATACGGTGGTAAGAGCCAAAAGTGAACAGATAATTGTTGTTGGTGGCTTAATGAAAGAATCGACTGTTGAAACGAAAGCGTCAGTTCCCATACTTGGTGATCTACCATTAATTGGTCGTTTTTTTCGACACAAACGTACTTCGAGAGTTAAAAAAGAGTTAGTGGTACTGGTTAAGCCAACAATCGTTGAAAATAGTGGGCGTTGGGATGCTGAAGCATCTGAGGCGCTTCATCGGTTTTCCGCACTTGAGCATTAGCTTAATGTTTTCTTTCATCATAAATTGCCCACAAGAGTTGAAGTTATGTTAATTGAATCAGACACACATAAAGCATTATCGACAATTAGCTCTACGAGTTCTTTTGTTAATGATTTTGAAAGTAACATTGGATTTTCTCGGGCACCATTTACTTCTCTACCAAAAAACAACTATTTGTTTCAATCTGAATCCGCATTGCAGGTTGTGAATACTGTCATATTCTCGCTTAAAGCGGGTGAAAGCATTGTGAAAATCACGGGCGAAAAAGGAGTGGGAAAAACCTTTCTCTTACGCCAGAGTATTTCTGTGTTGAGTGATGAATACTATGTTATGCATTGTATTGACTCTAGTGCAAATGCGATTGATTTTCTTAAGTCAATTATTGAGGAGTTTGGGTTCACCTATTCGATTTCTGCTACAGTTCCTCAACTTTTAAAACAGATTCAATGTTTACTCTATGAGCATTATAGTAAAACCGATTATCCAATTGTTGTTTGGATTGATGACGCTCAAAACATCCCACTGGATACGTTAGGAGTCATTGAGTCGTTGTGTGAATTTCAAACTAAGCAACGAAAGCTTATTCGCTTTATCTTGTCAGGTACAAGTGAGTTGGATCGCAATCTTGAAAAAGAGATTGTTAAGCAACTTCGTCATAACATTGCTCATTATGAGACGTTGAAGCCACTAACTCAAAATGAAATATGGGAATATGTCAATTTAAGACTAAAAAATTCAGGTGTGGCGGGTGATATTCATTTTACCCCTGCAGCAATGCGTTTGTTGTATCGAAAATCAAAAGGTATTCCGAGAGCGATTAATTATATTGCTAATAAGGCATTGTTGTTAGCTTATGGTAAAGGTGAGTTGGTTGTCACTAAATCTTATGTTTATCAAGCAGCAATTGAGTGCGACTGGTTAGAGAATAAATATGATAGATTCCTGATTTACTTTTTTTATCTCCCTATGATGCTTGCTGGCTTGGGTATTGGGTTGATGCTCGGTATTGAGTGGATTGCACCATGAATATAGCAAATCAGATGTTGTCAGATTACAAAAATCGTTCAGAGAAAAAAAAAGGTGATTCTGAGCGTCATGGTAATCTTCCTAAAAAACCATTGCAGAAAAAAATTCCTTGGAATGTTTCAATTTTAATAATTTTGGTTTCTGGGGTTGTCGCATTAGCGGGTTTTATTTTTTATTCCTACTCAGGCATTTCTTATTTTGATTTTTCCCAATTGCATGTTGAAGAGGATTCAGCACAAAATGTTGAATTGCTTGCTAGTGTTCAGCGATCACCTGTTAACACTGACGATGTCAAGAGTGTCAAGCATGATGAAGTTGAGATTGGAATAGATGAGCGAGAGCAGGTGCCTGCTGATGAGATTATTCCGCCAGGCGTATTAAGTGGAAGTATGCCACCTCTGTTAAAAAAAGTGGTAGATGATGCCAAGCTCAAACAAGTCGTAAAGGCGATCGAGAAGCCTCTAATTAAAACTAATATTGTTAAAAAGACAGATAAATTGATTGCGAAAGCGCCGGCCAAATCGAAACAGAATTCAATTCCAGTCAAAAAAGCAGTGAAAGAGAAAAAAATTGTAGCGCTTGATGTTAAAAAATCGCCAACGGCAGTCATTGCTAAAAGTGATATCAAGAAAACTGAAAAACACAAACCTAAAGTGCAAGTTAAAGTAATCAGTGAAGCAAAACCAAAGAAAGTGGTAGAAGCTCTCTCTACTAGCGAGGTGGTAGAGGTTAAAGCCATTGATAAAAAAATTGTCCCTCTAACGAATGAGCAACTTGCACATAAAAACTATCAAACTGCAATGGGTTACATTAATGATGGCCAATCTGCAAAAGCTGTTTCATTGCTAGAAGGCGCTCTACAAAAACAACCTTCTCACTTGTTAGCTCGTAAAGCGTTAACAGGAATCTTGATTGAAGATAAAGCCTGGGAAAGAGCTGAACAGAACTTGAAGTCAGGGTTAATTCATAATCCTGAATCGAAATTAATCCCAATGTGGCTAGCAAGAATCTATCTGGAGTTAAGTCGAAGCAGTGAAGCTGTAAAAGTTTTAGAGTCGCGTGAGCGTTACGCAAAAGGCGATGATGATTATTATGCGCTATGGGCTATGGCTCTTCAAAATAGTAATCAATACTCAAAGGCAATTGATACATACAAAAAAGCGATAAATATAGATAAATATAAGAGCCGATGGTGGTTTGGTCTGGCGACCGTGTTTGAGATAGCGGAAGAATGGTCTGAGGCATATTCCGCCTATAACCAAGCAATCAATACGGCTCAGCTCTCTTCAAATATGAGTAACTATGCTAAAGAACGTTTGAATTATGTGAAAATGCAGTTGGAATTGTTAGCAGAGTTGAATGAGTGATTATTATACTCAAAAAAAATGACAAAGGGGAAGCGTGTTGCTTCCCCTTTGTCGTATTAGCTGTGGTGAAAAGTCGAATTAAACTTTTGTACCTGTAGCCATATCGTAACCCGCAGGAAGTGGGCTCAAAGCTTTACCAGCTTTGTCGTAAGGAATGTACTTCATCATCAATTTAGTAAAACTGAATGAAATTGACTCAGAAGGACGATCACCACCAGAGCTCATTGAATAACCAGATATCATGCAATCTTCAAGATCATATTCCATATAAGTGTCAATGGTATCTGTACCTGTTGTACATAAATGGATGCTAACTTTTTTAGACTTACCGACACACGCTTCAGTAAAAATTAACGGTGAAGATTCTTCCATTAGCTTAGTGACACTTACTTCACTGATGCTTGGTTTGCTAGCTTCACGATCAGCAGATGTACCAACTGATGAGGAAATCGCACGTCCAACACCCCACTGTACAGATGAGATATCAATCCAGTCTTCATGACCTTTAGCTGTTACGTTACCCTTGATGCCTTCAATTTGTAGATACATTGTCATTTTGGTGTTCTCCTAAGTAATAATGCTAGTTTGTTGTGTTTTATGTGTAACTGATCACTAAGTTACAGAATAAAAGTTGAAGTCCTTAATGTCTTGCGACCATGGCTAAACTATACGGCATAAATTTAGTTTATACATGTGTGATATGTCACACTTTGGTTAAAAAGTTTTTAATTTAATGAAAAAAGAGACTTTTTTTAAAAATCTAGATAAGCATCTCAAACATGGGGCGAATTCTGATCTTTATTTATACAGCAACGCTAGTTTCGCCAGCCCGACTTATCCCATTGTTGATGATAAAAAAACAATTGCTCGGAATGGTTGCCTGAAGTAATTTTGAAGTGAGTAATTTCAATACTCCTGGTGTAGTTTTAAGTATCTATGTGTTTCTGCTGGAATTAGAGCCATAGTGATCCTGTCAAGTATTGATTCATGTTAGAAATAGGCGTAGCATTTAAAGTTTAGACTTTTTCTATTTTCCCTCAGAATTAAGGAGACAAATCGTGGGTGTACTCGTAGGTAAACAGGCTCCAGATTTTACTGTTCCAGCCGTTTTAGGCGATGGCTCAATTGTTGATGATTTTAGCTTTTCACAAGCTACTAAAGGAAAATGCGCAGTAGTATTTTTCTATCCGCTTGATTTTACTTTTGTTTGCCCTTCAGAGTTAATTGCTTTTGATCATCGAATGGATGAGTTTAAAAAGCGTGGCGTTGAAGTTATTGGCGTATCTATCGACTCGCATTTTACACATAATGCGTGGAGAAACACCCCTATCAATGATGGTGGTATAGGCCAAGTTAAATACACTTTGGCTGCTGATATGACTCACCAAATCTGTAAAGACTATGACGTTGAATCTGAGGGTGGCGTTGCTTTCCGTGGTTCTTTCTTAATCGATAAAGAAGGTGTTGTTCGTCATCAAGTGGTGAATGATCTTCCTCTTGGACGAAATGTTGATGAAATGTTGCGTATGGTAGATGCGCTACAATTTCACGAAGAGCATGGCGAAGTTTGTCCTGCTGGTTGGAGCCAAGGTGATAAAGGTATGGATGCATCACCTAATGGTGTTGCTAGCTATCTGGCGGAGAATGCTGATAAGCTATAATCTGATATTTGGTATTGCAAAAAAAGCTGCGTAATTCGCGGCTTTTTTTGTTCCCAAATATTATCTAGGTTCTTTGGATACTTCATCCATCCATTTTTGCAATGTGTCTATGACTTTTGTCGTCTGCTCCCTGTATGAAATATTAAATTTGAATTTTTGCATGTATCGACCCTTCCGTTTTTGAGAACGGCGAATGCTGTATTTATCTAGGGTGTTTGATATTTACCCTAAATTCCACAATAACTGCTTTTCCTAGGTTGAACCTAAAAAAAATTAGTGGATTATCTTAGGAGGATAGCATATGTGATTGGGAGAGATAATGTTCACTACGCATCTCGATGAGGCGGCTTATTGTTCGTTGGAATGGGAACGCGAGTCTTTGTCCGGTGTAGAGTTTATCCGGTTGGGCAAATGCGGTGGCTATGAGTTTTACCCGGTGATCATATAATGCGTCGATCAAATGAATAAAACGCTGCACAACATCATTCTGCCCATCATCCATCGCTAGTATGTTATCAACAAGGAGAGTTTCGTAATCGCGAGCAAGGATAATATAATCGGCCGATGATCGCGGTGTTTGGCAGATCTCCTTAAAACTAAACCAGATTTGGTTGTCTGATTTGGCGGTACATACTAAAGACCGGTTGTTCAGAGAAATTTGCTGGTCATAGCTGATAGTGGTATTAGCGAGCTCCTTTAAATGATTATTCAATATTTCTCTGGAGCTTTCTTCCCTCTCTACCACATGGAATGTGCCATGTTTTTCTAATAACGCCAATCGATAATCAATGCCATTGTCTAGGTGAATAATCTTGGTATGTTCATGGAGTAAGTCGATTGCAGGCAAGAAGCGGTCTCTCTGTAATCCATTTTTATAAAGCCTGTTTGGCTCAATATTTGAGGTTGTAACTAATGTAACCCCTTTGGAAAAAAGAGCATCAAGCAAACCTGCCATGATCATAGCATCGGTAATATCATCCACATGAAACTCATCGATACATAAAATGCGATATTGTTTTGCCAAGTCATTTGCGACAACGATTAAAGGGTCCGGTGTTTTAGGAAGTGTTTTTAATCGAGCATGAATCTTCTGCATAAAATGGTTAAAGTGAATACGCGACTTTTTAGGGAAGGGTAAACAGTCATAGAAAGTATCGATAAGGTAGCTCTTCCCTCTGCCTACGCCACCCCAAAAATAGAGGCCTTGAATCGGTGTGATTTTTTTTGGTTTAAATAAACCAAATAGGCCTTTCTTTTCTCCAGGTTTATCGGCGCTGATGAGTTTATCATAAAGGGCTTGAGTCTCCATAACAGCAGTCGCCTGAACAGGATCAGACTGAAATTTGCGATTTTTTAAGTCATCTTCGTAAGCGACTAAAGGAGTCAAGGAGAATTCTCAACATCTATTGGATAAATGGTATATCGACGATACTAGCAAGTTCTAAAACAGCTTTCATTCTATTGTAATTGAAATACCGAAATTAGTGGCTGATTGGACTCTTGGTTGAAGTGTTGAGTTTGTGTCGGCAGCTAATTTCTTTACGCATCACTTTTCATGTTCTTGATTTAAAATTGGCAATGCAGAGATTGACCAGGACTTTCGGGCTTTTAAATGGCTTTACACCGGTAGTGGAAAAAACCACCTAATCGGTTTGTTTATTGAGAGGAAGGTGCTCATATACAGTGTTAATTGCCGAGTCTGGTTGCTGGCATTAACATCTCGCTAGTAATATGTTGGATGATATTATTTCTTCTGGTTATTCTGTAGGCACCTGGCAATTTTCAATCCTTGAGTAATTGTATGTCTCTGCTATAAAATGGATGTTAGCAATATCGTGTTTTGCTGAAATTACGTTATACTCAATGCCTCTATTGATGGTTTAAGGGAGAGTGATATGTCAATAACACCAGATTTGGTAGAAGAGCTGAACGCTCTAATTCACTTCAATTTGTCTAATGTCCAATCCGGGCTTAAAGTTCATAAATCAGCAGATCCTGTGGTCATTGATGCGTTTCAACGTTTATTTGAAAAAGGTTTGGTTACTCAGGCTGACGGCGGTTATTTAACACACCTTGGCGTTGAGGCAGCTGAACATGCAGAGAACTTGCTAACCATTTTAACTTCTCAAACGGCAGCCTGATTTTTTCAGGCAGTATCCTTTCTAACTATATTTCATAGCTTAATTTATTTTAGAGCAAGCCATGTGGATAAACGCGGCTTGCTTCACAGGTTATACGTCGCCCGATGCTTTGTCATGTGCTAGTATAAGGGAAATATTCCCACTTTATGAATTAATCTATGTCTGAAATAGAGAGTGCAGCACCATTACAAGCATTGGTATCGGCTTTAACCAAACTGTTGAAGCCACTTGTTCGTCTGCTGATTCATTTTCAAATAACTTATCCGTTTGTTTCGCAGCTTCTTAAATCAATTTATCTCCAAGTTGCGACAGAGTCATTCCCGGTGGAAGGAAAGCGTTTAACAGACTCTCGTTTATCGTTATTGACGGGTGTGCATCGAAAAGACGTTCGCCGATTACGATACGAAGATGATCCTATAACGGCAATAGAATCCAAGCCTGGCTCTTTAAGTGCGCAGGTGATAGCTTCGTGGCTGAGTTTTCCTGAGTATTCAGATGAGGATGGAAATGCAAAGCCGCTGCATCGCCTATCCGCAAATGGTGAGCCCAGTTTTGAATCTCTTGTAGAGGATGTGAGCAAGCAGGATTTACGTTCACGCTCATTGCTAGATGAATGGATGCGTAAAAATATCATAAGCATTGATGACGATGGATTAGTGCATTTAGAAAAAGAGGCATTTCTGCCCTCAGAAGATTTTGATGCTAAAGCGTATTTTTTCGGCCATAACGTACATGATCATATTGCCGCCAGCACACATAATTTGATGGGAAATACACCAAATTATTTTGATCGTAGCGTTTATTATAACAACTTGCGTCCAGAATCGATTACAGCATTGCAAGAGTTATCTGAGCAACAAGCAATGAATGTGATAAAGGAAATTAACCGCAAAGCACGTAGTTTGCAACGCAAAGATAGTGGTAAAAAGGAGGCTAAACATCGCTTTCGTTTTGGTGCCTATTTCTATTCAGAGCAACAAGAAAAACATGCGCACAAGGGGGAAGATGATGAATAGGTTAATGCGATATTTATTGTTCATATTGATATTTTCATTTAGTTCACTAGCAATATCAGTAGAGCCTGATGAAAGTGGAATTGGTGGTACGGGTGTTAGCCAACCGATATTAGAAGATGAAATATTCAATCGGCCCGAAGTGCCAGAAATCGTGGATATTCCTGAGCTGCCAGAGATTTCTGTACCTGACCTTGATGCGGTGGATGCTATCCCAGAATTTTCACGTGATGAAATAGCGCCGCCTGTAGATGCATCTGAATGATATTAATTCGAGTGGTCTACCAGTGAAAGGAGGCTTGTAGGCCACTTGCCCAGTCGAGTTTTAGATCTTCAAAGCCTTTTATCAGGTAAAACGAATATTTTGTCTGTTTATGTGCTTTCCAGGTAACGTGAATGACACTCTCTAAGATGTTTTCACTAATATCCTGTGTTGCTTCTTCATAATCCAAAATCATGCCCGCACTAAATATTTTTGAGAATGAATGAGAGACTCCCAGTGCAGAAGAAAAAGTGCTTCTGAGTTCATTATTTCTCCACTGGTGAGCAATACTTGCGGTTAACCAGCTTTGTGAAATCCTGTAATAAGCTGTTGTAGATAGTTTGAAATCATATCCGGCAGTCCCCAGGCTGTCTGTAGAGTCTGCCGTTGGTGTTTTGATCTTCCCTTCCACGTCAACGTAATGAATGAAAGCAGGCACTTTAAAAAGTTGTTTGACGCTAACATAACTATTCCCCAGGCCTTCTTTGTATATTTTCTCTGAAGTTGCCTGTTCTTTTCTTTCATAGCGAGAAAGAATGCTGGAAACCTTAAAGCTTGTTAAACCACTTTGCATCTTGATGAATATTGGTAGGCTGTTCAACGTTAAGGTATCGTTATTCTGATACTTCCCTTCGCTGTGAAAATAACCAATACCAACAACTGTTTTCACTCCCGAATCTGCGCTGCTGCTTGTTGATGCAAAGAGCGCCAAGAGTGAGGTGAAAATTAAATAGGCTAGATATGCTTTATTATTCAATATTACCTGATTATCCTAATGCTCAGCCAAACTTAAAAGTCTACCGGGCATTGGTGGAGTTCTCAATCCTACGTTCTATTTCCACGTCCACCTGCTTTTTATAGGATGATAGTTGAGTCGATGTGTCCATTTTTGCCGATGCGAATGAAAGTTGGGAGTTTTTAATCAATAATGTCCGTGTTTTACTCTTAAACTGACGCAAAAACGACTCTTGGTGTATAATGCGCGGCCCGGTGCCGTTCGGTAAGCTTTTCTTCAGACTGTTCATTAGGAATGTCGTTGTTCAAATTATCCGTGCGCACTTTACGGGATTTTCTAAGTGTTTGAATGATAAAGTTTTAAGGAGCTGGGGATCATGCCTATCTACGAGTATGAATGTAAACAATGTGGTCATCAGATGGAAGCGTTGCAGAAAATGAGTGACGATGCATTAACGGTGTGTCCAGCTTGCAACAAACCCGAACTAAAAAAACTCATTTCAGCCGCTGGTTTCCGTTTAAGCGGTGGTGGTTGGTATGAAACTGATTTTAAGAGCGGCAGCAAAAAAAATCTGACATCAAACGAAAGTTCTAGCAGTTCTTCTAAGTCAGAAGCGAAGAAAGCTAGTTCGGATTCAAAATAATTCATTAAAATTAGTTAATTATAAAAAAACAGAGAATGAGGTTTCCCCATGCGCAGCCATTACTGTGGCCAGATTACAGAAGAGTTAATTGATCAAACTGTCGAAATTTCAGGCTGGGTTCATCGCCGTCGAGATCACGGTGGTGTTATTTTTCTTGATATGCGTGATCGAGAAGGTCTAGTGCAGGTGGTGTTTGATCCTGATCGAGCTGATATTTTTTCAATTGCTGAATCTGTACGTAGTGAGTTTGTGTTGCGTATTACAGGTCGTGTCCGCCATCGCCCCGAGGGTACGGTAAATCCAAATATGGTTACTGGCAAAGTGGAAATGTTAGGCTTATCGCTTGAAGTGTTAAACAAATCAGCAACACCTCCATTCCAAATTGAAGATGATGATGTTTCAGAAGAGCATCGCCTACGCTATCGTTATATCGATTTGCGCCGTCCTGAAATGTTGAAACGCTTGAGGTTTCGTTCGGAGATTACGCGTTATTTGCGAACGTATCTGGATAATCACGGTTTTCTCGATATCGAAACTCCCATGTTAACTAAAGCAACGCCTGAAGGTGCGCGTGATTATCTTGTACCAAGCCGTACACATGAAGAGTCATTTTTTGCGTTGCCTCAATCGCCGCAAATTTTTAAACAGTTATTGATGGTTTCAGGTGTCGATCGCTACTATCAAATTGTCCGTTGTTTCCGTGATGAAGACTTGCGAGCAGATCGCCAGCCTGAGTTTACCCAATTGGATATTGAAACTTCTTTTTTGAGTGAAGACCAAATCATGAACATGATGGAAAGCATGTTACGTGAAGTTTTTGCAAAAACGATGAATAACGAGTTAGCAGATCCATTTCCACGCATGTCTTATGCGGAAGCGATGGATCGTTTTGGTTCTGATAAACCCGACCTTCGAATTCCACTTGAATTAGTGGATGTGGGTGATGTGATGCGAGAGGTGGAGTTTAAAGTATTCTCCGGACCTGCTACTGATCCAAAAGGTAGAGTTGCAGCACTTCGAGTGCCAAATGGTGGGGCATTAACCCGTAAAGAGATTGATGAATACACCAAGTATGTTGGTATTTATGGCGCTAGAGGTCTCGCTTATATCAAGATAAATGAGTTGGCTAAAGGTCGCGATGGCATGCAATCGCCCATTTTGAAATTCCTGCCAGATGATGCAATCGAAGCGATTATGACGCGTGTAGGTGCTGAAGACGGCGATTTGGTTTTCTTCGGCGCAGATAAAGCAAAAGTGGTTAATGAATCATTAGGCGCTTTGCGTGTTAAAGTAGGTGTTGATAAAGGATTGGTGGAAGAGGGCTGGAAGCCTCTTTGGGTTGTTGATTTCCCCATGTTTGAGTATGACGAAAAAGCAAAACGCTTCACTTCACTGCATCACCCGTTTACCTCTCCCAAAGAGGAAGATATTGATCGTTTAGTGTCTGATCCTGAGTCTTGCTTGTCACGTGCGTACGACATAGTACTTAACGGCTCTGAAATTGGTGGTGGGTCGATGCGTATCTATCGGCCTGAAATCCAAAAGCAGGTGTTTACTGCTTTGGGTATTAGTGACGAAGAGGCAAATAACAAATTTGGTTTCTTATTGGATGCACTAAAATTCGGTTGTCCTCCTCATGGTGGTTTAGCTTTTGGTTTAGATCGACTGGTTATGTTAATGACAGGTGCTTCTTCGATTCGTGAAGTAATGGCATTCCCTAAAACACAATCAGCGTCCTGTTTGATGACGGGTGCTCCGTCAACAGTCTCCGCTGATCAACTAAAAGAATTAAAAATCAAGGTTGTTAAGCCACCAAAAGTCACCCACTAAGTAGTTACATTAATTAAGTATATTAATGATGTGAGTTTTCACACCTTATTTGTATAAAAAGCAGCCTACTTGGTTGCTTTTCTTTTTCACCTATTTAATTTAGGTTGAATGTATGCGAATTAAGCGGTAGTTTGCAGAATAGAAGTAATTTGTAGAGGACATTTATGGCAGTTGATGCAATATCATTTAGAGCAATCAGTCAATTTGATAACGAAGAGTCATGCCAGACTCGAATTCGTGAAGCAAAAGACAAGCTCGGCGATAAGTTATTAATTCTCGGTCATCACTATCAACGTGATGAAGTGTTTCAGCACGCAGATTGTATTGGGGATTCTCTCAAGCTATCACGTATGGCTGCGAAATCGAATGCAGATTATATTGTTTTCTGTGGTGTCCATTTCATGGCTGAAGTTGCTGATATTCTCTCCCGCCCAGAGCAAATTTCTATATTACCCGATCTTGCAGCCGGCTGTTCAATGGCTGATATGGCAAATCTTGCAAAAGTTGAAAAAGCTTGGCGTGAATTAAACAAAGTATTAGGCGACGCTGATGCGTTTATCACACCAATGACTTACATTAATTCAGCAGCGGACTTAAAAGCGTTTTGTGGTCGCCATGGCGGTATTGTCTGTACTTCAACAAATGCAAAAAATGTCGTTGAATGGGGCTTTGCTCAACGAGAAAAAATTCTCTTTTTTCCTGATCAGCACCTGGGGCGAAACACTGCATATAAAATGGGCATAAGCCTTGATGAAATGGTGGTCTGGGATTTTGACGAACCGATGGGTGGGCTTACTGAAGCGCAGATAAAAAATGCAAAAATGATTTTGTGGAAAGGCTTTTGCTCGGTACACCAAATGTTTAAACCAGAACACATCGATAGCTTTTTGGAAAAATATCCGGATGGCAAAGTTATCTCTCATCCAGAAGCCTCTTTTGAAGTTTGTCAAAAATCAGATTATGTAGGTTCTACGGAATATATTATCAATACCATTCGTGATGCAGAGCCAAACACACACTGGCTTGTTGGCACTGAGCTGAACCTAGTCAATCGACTGGCAGAGCAGTTTAAGCACCAAGGGAAAATAATCGAATTTATGGCACCCACTGTTTCTATGTGTTCAACAATGTTTCGAATTAACGCTTATCAACTTGCGAATATATTGGATGATTTGGTTGAGGGTAATGTAAAAAACCAAATCAAGGTTTCGAAAAACGAAGCTGAACAGGCTTTAATTGCGTTAAACAGGATGTTTGAGGTTTCGCCATGAGCCTAGATTCTGTAGTTAACCACGAGCTATTATCTTAAATATATGAAAGCGAATGAATTAAAAAAAGGTGCTGTTGTTTCCATTGATGGAACAAAATACATTGTAAAAGATGTTCAGACAAAGTCACCTTCTTCACGTGGTGCTAATACGCTATATAAGGTTCGCTTTAACAATGTTGTTACTAAGCAAAAAATGGATAACACCTACAAAGGTGATGACAGTTTTCAAGACGTCGATTTTCTTCGTCGTGCTGTACAACTTATCTATAAAGAGACTGATAGTTGTACTTTTATGGATAATGAAGATTATACGCAATACACAGTTGATAATGCATTAATCGATGAAGAGTTACTTTATCTCACTGATGGACTTGAAGGCGCATGCGCTTTGATCGCTGACGGCGAATTATTAGGAGTAGAACTTCCATCAAGTGTGGATATGGAAATTGTTGAATGTGATCCTAGTATTAAAGGCGCTTCGGCTTCTGCCAGAACGAAACCAGCAACAATGCCAACAGGATTGATCGTACAGGTGCCTGAGTATTTATCGCCTGGCGAAATAATAAAAATTAACACAACCAATGCGAAGTTTATGTCGCGGGCCTAACACTTTGGGAATTATAAGATGGTCGATGATTTAGCTGCATTAAAAATATTACATGCAGAACAGAAGAAATGGCGTAGAGTCAGTACGATTAGTTTTATCGTGATCATTGCGGTTAGCTCATTTATTTTTATTGCAATACCAAAAGCGATTCCTGGATTGTTATTTCAAATAATCATGCTGTTGAGCATGGCCTCAGTTTTTGGTCTGGTTTTTCTTGATCGCGTTTCGTTTATTCTAAACAAAAAATTTGCTAAAAAAGATATCGTCAATAAATATCTTCTACAGAACTCGAAGCCGGAAGATATACATCAAGATGTAGAATTTATATTGGAGTTGGTTAAAGATCGTCGAGCAGCTAATCAGGAAATGAAGAAGATGTGATTTAAACACTCCATAGTCTCGCTGCTCCACGTACTCCACTTGAATCACCAAATTTTGGCGGTACAAGTTTTGTGAGAATCATATCTGAAAATACATAGCGGCCCCAAAGTTTGGGAACGTTTTTGTAAAGTCGCTGAATATTCGAAAGACCGCCCCCTAAAACAATCATTTCTGGATCGATTATGTTTATAACATGAGAAAGGGATCTGGCTAGTCGTTCTTCATATCTACACAGGCACGCTTCAGCGGAAGAATCTCCCTGCTCTGCTTTTTCAACTATTTGATGCGCTTTAAGTGATTGCCCGCTTTGATTGAGAAAATCAGCTTCTATTCCTGGGCCTGATAAAAAGGTTTCTATGCATCCTGATTGGCCGCAATAACAGCTCGTTGTGCGCTCATTATATTTCGGCCATGGCAGAGGGTTATGTCCCCATTCTCCAGCGATGCGATTTACGCCTTCGAGGATTTTTCCATCGATAACAATTCCTGCTCCCGTACCGGTACCGATAATTACTCCAAATACTGAATTGGCACCCGCAGCCGCGCCATCCGCAGATTCTGAAAGAGCAAAGCAGTTAGCATCGTTACTTGTTCTTATTTCTCGGTTTAATTTAATTTCAAGGTCTTGTTTTAATGGTTTGCCATTTAAGCAGGTAGAGTTGGAGTTTTTTAATTTACCGGTTTTTTGAGAGATCGCCCCTGGCGTTCCCATCCCTATGGTTGTCTCAAGGCCTAATTCCGCTTCAAGAGTGAGCACTAATTCAGTTATTGTCTTTAGTGTTGCATTGTAATTATCCAGGGGTGTTGATTTGCGTTGTTGATAGATAATGTTGTCATCATTATCCATAGCAATGATCTCAATTTTTGTTCCACCAAGGTCGATGCCAGCTCTCATTAATATCTTATCCTATTGATTTTATAGAAAAATTTGCGCATCGAGATGGCTTAGTAAGTTGTGAACCACTCCCAATTCTATGAGTAAATTTTCCATGTGGCTAGCCGATAGTTTTAATAATGAAAAATTTATTCTGCCAACTCAATTACTTGGGTGTTTCTCAGAGTTACCAAAGTTGCCCACAATTACGATTTGGCGTAAGGCACCCCTATGAATTTCCTCAAGCCACTCTTTTCACCACGCAGTTTTTTATTGTAATCATTTTTATACTCTTTTTGTCAGGATGTAGCGCTGATTTTTCGAGTAGTACTTCAAATAAAGGCGATGGAAAACAGCTCGTTCTATCAACAGATAAAGTCTATCTTTCCGATATTGATAGCCAGTACGCAATGACTGCATTAATGATAGATAATAATGGAGTTGCTTATATTGACCAGCCCTTTTTTGAATGGTCCAGTAATGCAGAAAATATTGCTACAGTAGATAGTAAAGGTCTTGTCACTGCGGTTGGTTTTGGCGAAACAAACATATTCGTCATTGGGGATGGAGAGTCAAAAACAGTTTCTGTTGTTGTTAGCGATCAAGTGTCAACGCTTTCGGGCACAGTGCGTTATGAAGATAGAGAGTATTATTCAGGCGGTTTTTCGCAAAAATCAAATTATTTTAAAGCGGTGAGATTCGCAAAAATTGCTTTGGTGAATGAGAATAATCGGATTTTGCAGACGACTTATACTGATGACGAAGGGAATTTTTCCATTTCAGATGTGCTTACAAATCAATATTCAATTGTTGTTTCTGCACAAACAGATGTCATTAAGGGATTTGATCTTAATGTTCAAGACCGTGATAGTGATGTATATGCGGTGATTAAGGAAGTCAGCGTTAACTCACTTGAAGGGTTTGAAATGGATATTCCATTAAGTAGCGAAGCGTCTGGAGCATTTAATATTTTGGATGTATTTACCAATGCTGCACAGTTTACACTTGCTATGTCAGATGCTCCTTCTGTTAGATTGTCCGCATTTTGGGAGCCGAATAATGCTGATGGCACCTATTACTGTGATGGAAAGGATTCACTTTATTGTGTGCAGGGTGAGGGAGTCTATGTTTATAGTAAGGTAAATGCAGATACTGACGAATATGATGACGATGTTTTATATCATGAATATGCGCATTACTTTGCGGATGTGTTATCAAAAGATGACAGTACAGGTGGTTGTCATCTGTTATCAAGTAAAGACCTTGATCTGCGTTTATCTTGGAGCGAAGGCTGGGGCGATTTTTTCCCAGCGGCAGTGAAAAATTGGTTGTCAGCTGACGAACAGCGAGAAAAGTTACTTTCAACCGATGCAAATTTACCAACTACGGCATATGTCGATACTTACGGCAAAGGCACACAAATTTTTATTGATCTAGATTCATTGAATCAAGAGCGATATAGCACAGCTGCAAATGAATTAGCAGTGGCAAAAATACTTTGGGCAGCCTCTCAGCAATTTGGCATGGAGTCGATAGTGGAAATATTGTCGACATATTTTCCACAGCTAAATACACCTGTTAATCTTGAAGCGTTTTGGGATGGCTGGCAGTCTGTTCATAACCCGAGTAACACAGATTTGGATAAATTGAAAACGATTTTTAATGAGCGTGGTGTATACTATCAAGCCGACATATATGAGCAGGATAACAGCTGGAATTTAGGCTTGCGTTCAGCAAGCGTGGGTATCTCAGAGACTCACTTTATCTATGATGCTGCAGAGCAAGATGTAGACATTGTCGCATTCCAAGTGCAAAAAGGTGTGAGTTATACGGTCGAAACGCTAGGCCTGACTAATGGTGCAGATACCAGCATCTTTATACGTGATGGTCAGGGGTTTCCATTGTTGATAAATGGAGTTGAAGTGGAAAATGATGACTATGATGAAAATGCTTACTACCGGTTTGATTCTACTTGTGGAGTCTCCAGAATTCACAATGATGGTAATGCCTTAGCATCTAAAGTAAAATTCACAGCGCCTGTCAACGGCACATATTATGCTGAAATTAGCTCCACGCCTGATGTGCAACCTTATTTATCAGCAGGTCGTTATGGAACTTATGACCTTAAAATCACCACCAATTAATTAACTGCCCAAATCCGGATGATAGATGATTAACCTGAGCCTTACAGGAAAAAATAGAAAAATGAAAATATCGCTGTGTATCGCAGTTATTTTTTTCTGTTCTCTGCAAATAGTTTGGGCAAAACCTGCTCCATCTGTGAAAGTTGAACTCAACTGGGTGGATCCACCTAGCGTAAATCAGATTTCAAAAATCGATATTGCCGTTTTTTCTCATATTTCCTCTGAACAATTAAAGTTAACTGTTACAGTGCCTAAAGGTATTAGTATTATTCAAGGCGATGCAAAATCTGTTATCTCGATTGAGAAAGGTAAAGTTAAACATATAATCTTCAACGTTTTTATTGAAGACAACGTCTCTGGTGAAATTAGTGCTGAGATTCATATGGGTTCAACGAAGAGTTCATTCTTTTTTGCTTCCGACACACTTTCTGTCGATTTTTCCGAAGCTGCTAAGTCGAAATTGAGAGCA
The DNA here is from genome assembly GCA_945787715.1 of uncultured Ectothiorhodospiraceae bacterium. Lineage (GTDB taxonomy): Bacteria > Pseudomonadota > Gammaproteobacteria > S012-40 > S012-40 > CALZJE01. The sequence goes on from CALZJE010000045.1 coordinate 17,615, forward strand.
AGAGAGCGAATTGAGCCAGAATTTAAACGAACTGAACGCCAAGGAGTTGGTTTGCGCGAATACCGCATATCTAACTAATTTCACTAGGATGATAATCTATTCAAAAATACAACAAAGGATTGTTGTCTCTTTTCTGTTATTTCTTATTATCCTGCTACTAACAGCCTGTTTTCATACTAATGAAGAAAATTCACCAAAAGTGATTGAGCTGGTTGTCTATCCTGAAAATCTGAAGATTACTCAGTTAGGTACGAAAGTGCCTCTTAGTGTGCAATCATTTGATCAGAATAACCAAGCAATAACAAAAAATTCGGTGAATGTATTTTGGCAAAGCTCCGACGAATCTATTGCAACTGTCGATAAAAATGGTGTGGTTTCGATATTGTCGAAAGGATCAGTAAGCATTAGTGCAAATTACGAGAATATTAGTAACTCCTCTTCAATAGTCGTTGATGAATCTAATCTTTATATTAACGGATTAGCCCGCTACGAGGATATGTATTACAACACAAGTGGTAGTGATTCATCGGTCTTCAATAAATTTAAAAATATTCGACATGTGATTGTTGATTTGCTGGATGTGGATGGGAATATTCTTGACACGACAAAGACTGACGAATCTGGTCGGTTCGCCTTCGAACCGATTATTCCGGATAAATATAGTGTTCGAATTCTTGCAAAAGTGGATGATCGTTATATTTCAGGATTTGAAGTTGCCAATTTGAATGGTCGACTCTATGCAGCAACTTTTCCCTTTGCTGACGATTATGATAAGCCACATCAGCTTAATGTAATGCAGTACGATTCTATTGCCGGGGCATTTAATCTGCTCGATGTTATTACAGCATCAGCCGAGTTTTCAAAAAATAGCTTGGGTGTGAATGTTAATAATCTTTCTGTTTATTGGCAAAAAGGTAGTGACAACGGTACTTACTATTGCACCGGTAGTGATATTTTTCAATGTGAGCTTGGCGAAGGGATTTATGTGCTTAGTGAGCGATCTGGTATACCAAAAAATGATGATACTGATGAGTTTGATGATGATGTAATCATGCATGAATTTGGGCACTATTTATTGGAGCGTTATGCAGTTGATGATTCTCTTGGTGGTGAGCATCATTTCGTACAGAACGATAGTGACTTACGCTTGGCCTGGAGTGAAGGTTGGGGTTCGTTTCTTCCATCAGCGATTAAGTCGTGGCTGTGGTTAAATAAACGATCTTTGTTATCAACCAATGAGATTTCGCATTACATTGATACCATTCATAGTACACCCCACAGCAATGTAGCATATATAAGTTTTGATATTAGTAATCCGACACTAATTTTTGAAAATGGCGATGTTGCACCAGATGAAAGTTTCTATTACGCCAGTAACGAAGCCGCAGTGGCAAAAATATTATGGGATATCCATGAGGAAGTAAATTTTGGGTTGGATAAAATATGGGATTCTGTTTCTACTGAAATGGCATCCTTAGCAACCCCGACCAACTTGCCCAGCTTTTGGGATGCGTTATTAAGTAGTGATTTAACTAACGCCTCGGAGATTCCACAGTTGGCGTCAATTTTTAATGATCGTCAGGTATTTTATGAAGATGATGCTTCTGAACCGGATGATTCACTTGAAGAGCCAACGCTCTACACTATCGGAGTGGACCTACCAATGACGAACTACCTCTACCTGGATAGTGGCGGAATGCTCGACGAAGATTATTTTCAATTTGATGTAGATTTAGGTGGTACGTATGAAATTCGTACAGGGGAATTAAGAAACGGTATCGATACCTCAATTAGTATCCTGGATGAAGCTGGAAATGTCGTCATGCAGAATGGCGTTGCGCTTGAGAATGATGATGTGGCTGGCGTTGATTATCTTCGCTATGATGAAACGTGTTTTTGTTTTCGTGTGATAAATGATGGAGAGTCACTAGCCTCAAAATTAGAATTCACTCCTAATTCTAGTGGTCGTTATTATGTAAAAGTATGGTATTCAGATAAGTTTGCTGCGCATCTCAATTCCACAGGGCACTATGGAACGTATACGTTGTCAATTAACTTGAAATTGGATCCATCTTGAATTCAGGATTTTCCATCGGATTAATCTGCCGAATTAAAATTTGTAATAAATTAATATCACTAATACGGTAAAATATTCACAATAAAGTGTTGATTGCTGAAATTTTAACCCCTGTAAACTCCATAGTTTTGTTAATGTGTGCGTTACGACGTCAAATTGGTTATTTGCTTGCATGTGGCTCATGCTGTGTTGCCCGTGCTTCGCTGTTTTCAGTAACGACTCAAGGGAACTTGGCGGACAGTTTGTATACAGCTGCAACCGGTTTTGATCGAAAATGAGAATTGAATGTTTGCTCTAGATTTAAAAAAAATGAATTTTGCAGGACTTAGCACTGCTGCTCTTAATTATCTGCCGCCGATAGTTGCTGCGGGTATTATTATTGGTATATCTCAAAATTTAGCGGTTGTTACCTGGTCTACCATGCCTACGGTTGTTGAAGAACCGGCACCAATAGAGCAGGTGGCAAATGTCGCAATTGGTGCGAATCGGATTCAACAAGAGAGTAGAGTGAATATCAATCAGCTTTCTAACTGGCATCTATTTGGTGAAGTGAAGAAAGAGTTACCTAAAAGTTTAGTGGTTACTCCGCCGCCTACTGAAGTGAAGGATGCACCGGATACAAAACTTCGACTGACATTAATGGGTGTTATGGCATCTCGGGATATGCATGACGCGTGGGCTATTATTGGCGATAGATCCGGCAATGAAGAGAATTATCGAGTGGATTCCTCGTTACCTGGCGGCGCGACATTAAAAGAGATACACGCAGATCGTATTATTTTATTACACAATGGTCGTTTTGAAACTTTGAGATTGCCAAAGGATAATTTACCCAAAGGAAAATCTGCATCTTCAAGTCGCTCATCCAGAAGCACGGCAGCAAGATCAACTAATCGAAGATCAGCGTCTAACAGACGAAGCCATTCGATCACTCAGGTTTCACCTGAAGCAACCCGAACATTAAAGGAATATCGTTCAAAATTGATTAACGATCCTCAGTCTGTTATGAACGCTATTCGCGCTGAGCCATATCGTCAAGCTGGCGCGTTAAAAGGCTATCGTATCTTTCCTGGACGAGATAAAGATCTGTTTCAACAAATAGGCTTGGAGCCAGGAGATGTTGTTATTTCAATAAACGGTATTGCGCTGGATAATCCCATAAAAGGCCTGGAAGTTATGCAGAATGTGACTGAAGCGACAGAAGTGAGTATGGATGTTATACGAAACGGAGTGAATCAGACGTTCACTGTGCCTCTAAATTAATGGTATAAATTAGTTAAAAATTAATGGACAAGATATTTGTGGAATTAAGAATGTTTCAATTAATAAGTAGTCGATGGAAAGCAGCGTTTAAAACAGGTTTGCTTCTTGGCGCTATTTTTATCACCAATAACGTCTTTGCTGCTTCTGTGACTCTCAATATGAAAGGTGCAGATATTAATGCTGTTATTGGTACAGTGGCTGAAGCGACGGGTAAGAATTTTATTATTGACCCTCGTGTAAAAGGCAAAGTGACGATAATTTCAAGTACCTCTTTGAATGAAGATCAACTCTATCAGGTTTTTCTTGCCATTCTCGACGTGCACGGATTTACTGCAGTTCCTTCAGCTAACAATGTGATAAAAATTCTACCCGATTCTGATGCCAAACATGCAGGCACACCCAATAGAGGCAAGGGTGAAGAGATGGTGACACAAGTTATCGAAATTAAACATATCGCAGCAGCTCAGTTAGTTCCGATATTGCGTCCTTTGGTTCCGCCGCAAGGTCATTTAGCCGCGCATGCTCAAACAAATGTACTGATAATTGCTGATCGTGTGAGTAATATTAAACGTTTATTGAAAATCATTGCGAAAATTGATGAGCCCAGTGGGAGCGACATAGAGGTTGTTGAGCTGGAGCATGCTTCTGCCAGTGAAGTGGTTCGAGTGTTAACAAGTCTAAAGCAAAAAGGTAAGAAAAAGAGTGCAGCACGTGATGTGACGCTTGTCGCCGATGAACGAACAAACTCCATATTAATGGGCGGTGATAAGTCCGAGCGCTTGAGTTTGAAAGCATTGATTGCACATCTGGATACACCATCCGAAACAATCGGTAATACCCATGTTATTTATTTGCGCTATGCAAAAGCAAAAGATCTTGTTGCTGTATTAACCGGTGTGGGTAGTTCAAAGGCAAAGAGAGCGACAAAAGCCAAGGGGAGGGCCTCTAGCGCTCAGGCTTCAGCCGTACTCAATATTCAAGCGGACGAGAGTTCTAATACACTTGTCATTACAGCAGCTCCCGATGTTTTTCGATCGCTACAACAAGTGATCAAGAAACTAGATGTACGGCGTGCACAAGTTCTAGTTAAGGCCATCATTGCAGAAATCTCGGAGAATCACACGAACGAATTAGGTATCCAATGGTTTGCTGATGGTTCTCAATCAGGGTTGGCGCCAGTTGGTGCGACTAATTTTGGATCACCAAGTATTGCGGATGTTGGTGCTGCTGTTGTTACAGCAAATCGAGGGGGCGGTGTGCCATCAAATGCAGCGTCATTATTGGGTTCTGGTTTAAGTCTCGGATTAGGTCGGTTTGATAGTGATACACTAAATTTTGGAGTATTGCTGCGAGCCTTGGCTGGTAGTGGTGCGGCTAATTTGTTATCGACACCAAGTATCGTTACTATGGATAATGAAGAGGCCGAGATATTTGTTGGCCAAGAAGTCTCAGTTCCTTCCGGCAGTTTTACGCAAACTAGTACCAGTTCTTCAAATCCCTTCACAACGTTTAAACCTAAACAGGTCGGTATCAGTTTAAAAGTTAAACCTCAAATTAATGAAGGCGACGCTATTAAATTGGATATTGAGCAGGCAGTGGATGCCATTACTGCGGGTAACGCAGGTTCAGCAAATTTGGTTACCAGTCAGCGAAAATTTAAAACTAGTGTTATCGTCGATGATGGACAAATTATTGTCCTGGGTGGTTTGATTGCAGATGATGAAACTAACAGTATTCAGAAAGTTCCATTCCTTGGGGACATCCCCTTGCTGGGTGCGCTCTTCCGGTATAAGCAATCGGTTAAAGATAAGAAAAATTTATTGGTTTTTATACACCCTACAATATTGAGAGACTCTGCTGTTGCATCCAATATTTCCAACAGCAAATATTCAATGATGCGCAATCAGCAAATTTTTCAGCGGGCCGAGTCTGATAAAGAAATTGTTAAAGCGGAGATGGCGCCGATCATGCCGAGAATTGATCTATTAGTTAAACCGCCGAATCCAATAAACAATAGGGCTGAAGAGCATCACATATTTAAAGAAGATGATTTCTAAGGGATTGTTATTGTGAAGATGTTTATTCCTAAGGAAACTGAAATAACGGAATCAGCAGCACCGGAATTTGAAGCGTCAAGCCCAGCGATGCCGCCTGTTTTGGTGGAGGATTCTGACGTAGCTGAGAAAAAGAAAGCTGTCTCTTTCGCATTTGCAAAACGCCATCAGATCTTACTCGGAAAGGAGCAGGACGATGCTTATACCGTGTATTGTGGCCCTGATGTAAAACCGCAAATTCTCACGGAGATGCGGCGCTATTTACAAAAGCCGCTTAAACTGCAAATGTGCAATCCCGACGAATTTAATCGTCGTTTGCAAGAAAATTACGAACAAGGTTCCAATGAAGCCAGTTTGATGGCAGATGAGTTGGGCGAAGAGTTAGATCTCACCAGCGTCGCGCAAGAGCTGGCTGAACCCGAAGATTTATTAGAAGCTGCAGACGATGCACCAATTATTCGTTTGATAAATGCAATTTTGACTGAAGCGATTAAAGAAGGGGCTTCCGATATTCACATCGAACCCTATGAGAATCGTTTGATTGTTAGATTGCGGGTTGATGGTGTGTTACGCCAGGTTTTGGAGCAACAAAAAGCTATTACCAGTTTAATTGTTTCGCGTATCAAAGTTATGGCGAAGCTAGATATTGCGGAAAAACGACTGCCTCAAGATGGGCGTATTTCTTTGCGCATCGCCGGTCGTTCTGTTGATGTTCGTGTTTCAACAATGCCATCGAGCCATGGCGAGCGCGTCGTATTGCGTTTGCTCGATAAACAAGCGGGAAGAATTGATTTGCAGCGCTTGGGTATGGACCCTGATTCGATGGAAGTGATGTATCGAATTATCAAAAAGCCACATGGAATCATTTTGGTTACGGGGCCAACTGGTTCTGGTAAAACAACCAGCCTTTATGCAGTATTGACCAAGCTAAATGATCGTCAGCGAAATATCATGACGGTAGAGGACCCCATTGAGTATTATCTTGATGGTGTCGGGCAAACTAATGTAAACACAAAAGTTGAAATGACTTTTGCAAAAGGTTTACGCGCGATTTTACGTCAGGATCCGGATGTTGTCATGATTGGTGAAATCCGTGATTTAGAAACAGCAGAGATTGCGGTGCAAGCGAGTTTAACAGGTCACTTGGTGCTATCTACACTACATACTAATACGGCGGTGGGTGCAGTCACACGTTTGCGTGATATGGGTGTAGAGCCTTTTCTTTTATCATCAAGCTTGGTGGGTGTTGTGGCACAACGATTGGTTCGCGTTTTGTGCCCAGAATGTAAAAAAACAGTAAAGGCAACTGCTCGCGATTGTGCAGCATTAGGTTTTGAGCAATCAAATGCGCCGACTATTTTTCAGCCACAAGGTTGTGATGTGTGTAATCATTTGGGCTATCGTGGCCGTATCGGTATTTATGAAATTATCGAAATTGATGATGAACTTCGCAATATGGTTCATGATGGTAGTAGTGAGCTTCAGCTGGAAACATATGCCCGAAAGAAAACTCCAAGTATTCGTGAAGATGGAATTCGTCGAGTCTTAAGTGGCGATACTTCCATTGAAGAAGTGTTACGTGTTACCAGGGAAGGTTAATCTGACCAATGAGCGCTTTCGAATACAAGGCACTTGATGCGTCAGGCAAAGAGACTAAAGGCATTCTCGAAGGAGATACTTCTCGTCATATCCGCCAAATGCTACGCGACAAAGGCTGGATGCCCCTTTCCGTTGAAGAGGTGCGAGAGCGTGAAGATAAAAAGAGAAAACAACTCTCTTTTATGCGTGGAGTCAGTGCCACTGATTTATCATTAATCACCCGTCAATTATCGACTCTCGTTGGTTCAGGCTTGCCTGTTGAAGAAGCGCTAAAAGCTGTTTCGCAGCAAACTGAAAAGCCACGCTTGAAAAGCATGATGATGGGTGTGCGTTCCCGAGTGCTTGAAGGGCACTCCCTGGCAACAGCACTTGGCGATTATCCGCATATCTTTAACGAATTATTTCGCAGTACTGTCGAAGCCGGTGAGCAGTCTGGGAACATTAACATTGTCTTAGCCCGAATGGCAGATTACACGGAGAATCGTCAAGCACTTCAACAAAAAATGATGATGTCTCTGCTCTATCCCGTGTTGATTAGTATTGTTGCTATCGTGGTAGTCATTCTCTTGTTAACTTATGTTGTACCTCAAGTAGTGGAAATGTTCGATCACATTGACCAGGAACTTCCAATGTTGACGCAGGGATTAATTGGCTTAAGCGATTTTTTGGAAGCTTATGGCATCTATTTGGCGATTGCTATCTTCGGTGCGTTTAGCATATTTCAATTGATGTTGAGAGGTGAAGTATTTCGTCGACAGTTTCATCGTTTTCTGTTGCGAATACCACTGATAGGAAAACTAACACGCGGTTTAAATACAGCAAGGTTTGCGCGCACACTTAGCATTTTGGCAGCCAGCGGTGTTCCGGTACTCGAAGCATTACGAATATCTGCTCAAGTGCTGGTAAATATTCCTATGCGAGAAGGTGTCATGGAAGCCGCGAAAAAAGTACGCGAAGGGACATCTATCAACAAAGCGCTTGAAGGCGTAGGTCACTTCCCGCCAATGATTATTCATCTGATTGCCAGTGGTGAAGCCAGCGGGAACCTTGAGGAAATGCTAGAACGGTCAGCGGATACCCAAGAGCGCGAAATGGAAACCTTGTTGTCCGCTATTATGGGTTTATTCGAACCATTGATGATATTAGTTATGGGGGCAACAGTGCTCGTCATTGTTTTAGCGATTATGATGCCGATTCTTGATATGAATCAATTAGTGCAGTAATTATTTTAGAATCTCTATGTCGAACGTCTTGAGTTACTCATCCAACTAACTGGCCTCTAGGATTATTTGCATACCCCAATTGAGCCAGGCCTACATCGTTTATGATTTGGCCAAATGGCATTGCCCAATTTCGCGCCGGTAAAAATAGTATTCACAATCTCAGCACTCTGTAAATCAGCACCTTCAAGGTTCGCATGGCTGAAGTTTGCATCATTCAACAATGCACTATCTAATTTTGCTTTTGAAAAGTCAGCGCCGCTAAAGTCACCAAATTCCATGTTGGCATTATTTAATTTGGCTTTTGAAAAATTCGTATTTTTTGCGCTGATCTTTGTCATACTACTCTGTTCTAATGTCGCGTTAGAAAAATCACTATCACTAATGTTGGTATTTTCCAAATTAGCATTGTAGAAATTACTGTTACTCAAATTAGATTGAATGATAGTGGCATTGTTTAAATTAGCTCGACTGAAATTTGAGTGGGGCAAATATGCATTATTGATGGATGCTTTTTCCAAATGCGCACCGACAAAACGCGATTTTTTTGCTTTTATACGGTTTAAATTTGCATTATCCAATTTAGTGAAGCCCAGATCAGCATCAGATAAGCGGCTATTTTCAAAATTAGCTTTGCTTAAATTGGCTTTTTTTAATACAGCTTCACGTAGATCAACACTGGAAAGGTTGGCTGACTGCTTGTCGCAAAATTCCCAATTTACCCTGGGTGTAGCAGACGCAGAGCAATCGGCGAAACTATGGGAAGAGATTAAAGTCAAAATTGTTATTGGAAGGATTTGTAACCGCATAGATACTTACTCTGGCTTTTTTTCTATCTTACCATAGGTCGCGTGTTATCCTAATAAATGACGAGTAGAGTATTGCTTAACCAGCAGATGAGATAAACGTATTCTATTTCTCTGTTTAATGGCTTTTCCATGGTTAAAGTTTTTATCAATAAAGCCTATAATTTATACGTGAAGTTAGCTATGCAAAATCCTATGACTATTGCGAACAAGAGCGCTACTAACTGTATACGTATTATGGTTTAATAAACATCTAAATTTATGCTTATTAACCTTCTCGTTTTTTGTGTTTATCGCATCTGAGATTGTGGAAAATGTTCCATAGAGTATAAACTAAAACTGATAGATCTATGATGGAGATCATGTTGAAACATCAAGTTAAAAAAAGACCTTCTGGCTTTACACTAATCGAGGTAATGGTTGTTATTGTTATCCTCGGAATTCTGGCAGCAGTTGTTGTTCCCAGAGTGATGGATAGGCCCGATGCTGCGCGTATAACAAAGGCAAAGCAGGATATTCGTGCAATGGAAAGTGCGCTGGAATTATATCGGTTGGATAACTTCAATTATCCAAGTACCGATCAAGGTCTAGAAGCATTGATAGCGCAACCATCAGGTTCGCCAGAGCCAAAAAACTGGAAAGATGGCGGTTATATGAAGCGTATGCCCAAAGATCCTTGGGGTAACGATTATCAATATCTCAACCCAGGTGTTAATGGTGCAATCGATATTTTTACATACGGTTCTGATGGTGTTGAAGGTGGTGAAGAAGGCTCCAGCGCAGATATTGGTAATTGGAATCTTGACGGACAATAATTTTCTGTGAGTTATACACCATGTTGAATTTGTTGTCTTGGGGAGGTCACTCCTCAAGGCAGCGTTTCCCCTCCGTTAATTTAAATAAAAAATCCCTCTCAGCTGGATTTACATTGATTGAACTTATCGTCGTTATATTGATTGTAGGTTTGTTGATCACATTTGCCACAATATCCGTAGGAACCAGTGGAGACAAACAGCTGGAGACTGAAGCCAAACGTTTTTATTCGCTCATGAAGCTCGCTAGTGAAGAAGCAATAATGAACACGCAGGAAATGGCGTTAGAGTTGAGTAAAAATCAATATCAGTTTTTAGTGTGGAGTGAGACTGGCTTTCAGGCTTTGGAAGGCGATGAAGGTGGTCTGGTTTTTCGGCCTCGTGAATTACCTGATTATATTTTTATCAATGTAGAGATCGAAGATACTAAGATTGATTTTGAAGATACCGAGAGTGATGAGCTTCCTAAAATCGGACTATTTTCCAGTGGTGAACTTACTCCCTTCAATATTACGTTTTCACAAGAAGATGGCGCGATTTTCCAAATAACCGGAGATTATTCAGGAAAAATCGATTATGTCGGAAAGGTGAAGGACGCCCCCTTTTGATAGTTAAAAATCGACAATCAGGTTTTACATTGCTCGAAGTGCTGGTGGCACTTGGCATACTGGCGATTGCGCTCGGGGCTATCATCCAAAGTATTTCCCAAGCAACCAGTAATATTGGTTATTTGCGCGACAAAACATATGCTCATTGGGTAGCGATGAATCGTGTGGTGGAAATTCAGGTGGATAAAACTTGGCCAGACATCGGTTCGGACGAAGGTAGTGAGATAATGGCAAATCACGAATGGTTCTGGAAAGAAACAGTCAGTGAACCGCCCGGTGCAGAAGAACTTGCACAAGCCGCGCGACGGGTTGAGATAGAAGTTCGTCGTGACCGAAAATCGAAAAAACCGCTTGTTACTATAATGACTTTTGTTGGAAAGCCACTTAAGTGAAATCACAGCAATGAATTCTAATCTTCGCAAAGCAAAAGGCTTTACTTTGCTGGAGCTTCTCATTTCTATGTCTGTGTTCGCCATATTATCGGCCATGGCCTATTCAGGGTTGCAAGTGGTGATGGACACCAAGCGACATTCGGAAATACAAGCGGATCGTTTGGTCGAATTACAAACCGCTTTTATGATGATAGGGCGAGATATTGAGCAAACGGT